>NZ_JBHTLK010000089.1:0-25404 GCF_042678885.1 Saccharothrix hoggarensis | reverse complement strand
GTGGCGGCCAGTCCCGGCAGGCGGAGCGCCCGTCGGCGAACGGCGCGATGGCCGAGGCGCTGCGCCTGGCGGGGCTTGGCGGCGGCCGACCGGGGTAACCGGGCCGGTATGAGGGTCGTCGTCACGGGTGCCAGCGGCAACGTGGGGACGGCCCTGCGCCGGGTGCTCGCCGACGCGGGCGACGCGGTGGTGGGCATCGCGCGGCGCGTCCCGCCAGGGTCGCCCGACTGGGTGACCTGCGACATCGGCGCCCCGGCGGCCGAGGCGGTGCTGGCGAGGGCGTTCGCCGAGGCGGACGCGGTGGTGCACCTGGCGTGGGCGATCCAGCCCGCGTCGGGTGAGCCCGACATGCGCCGCACCAACATCGGCGGCAGCGAGCACGTGCTGCGGGCCGCCGAACGGGCCGGTGTGCCGCACGTCGTCGTGGCGTCGTCGGTGGCCGCGTACACGCCTTCGGCGGTCCGGACGAGGCGCGTGACCGAGGACTGGCCGTGCGGCGGCGTGCCGGGCAGCGCCTACAGCCTGCAGAAGGCCGAGCTGGAACGGATGCTCGACGGGCGCGCCGGGGTGGCGCGGGTGCGGCCGTGCGCGGTCGTGCAGCCGGACGCGGGCGCGCAACTCGACCGGTGGGTGCTGAGCCCGCTGATCCCGCCGGGCGTGGTGGGCCGCCGGTGGGTGCCGGTGCCGCTGTGGCGGGGGCTGCGGGCGCAGGTCGTGCACGCGGAGGACGTGGCCCGCGCGATCGCGCTGATCCTGAGGCGGCACGCGCTGGGCGCGTTCAACGTGGCCGCCGACCCGCCGTTGCCCGCGTCGGAGCTGGCCCGGGCGTTCGGCGGGTTCCTGGTGCCGGTGCCGCTGCCCGTGCTGCGGGGGTTGGCGTGGCCGACGTGGCGGGTCGGGTTGCAGCCGATGCACCCCGGCTGGCTGCGGCTGGCCGACCAGGCGTGCCTGATGGACTGCGCCCGCCTCCGCGCCTTGGGGTGGACGCCCGCGCACGGGCCGCGTGAGGCGTTGGAGACGTTCGTCGCCGCGATCGCGGAAGGGCGCGGCGCGTGGGGTCCGCTCGCACCGCGGGACGGCGGCCGGTGGCGCAGACTGGGCTGGGGTCGGCCGGTGCACCAGAGCCAACAGGGAGAGATGCGTTGAGCGATGTCGTGGACGCCGTGGTCATCGGCTCCGGACCCAACGGGCTGGTCGCGGCGAACCTGCTGGCCGACGCGGGCTGGGACGTGCTGGTGCTGGAGGCCGCCGACGAGCCCGGCGGCGCGGTCCGCACGGCCGAGCTGACCGAGCCGGGGTTCCGGCACGACCTGTTCAGCGCGTTCTACCCGCTGGGCGCGGCGTCGCCGGTGATCGCCGGGCTGGGGTTGGAGCGGCACGGGTTGCGGTGGCGGCGGGCGCCGGAGGTGCTGGCGCACGTGCTGCCGGACGACCGGGCCGTGGTGCTGTCGCGCGACGTGGACCGCACGGCGGCATCCGTGGAGGAGTTCGGCGCGGGCGACGGCGACGCGTGGCGGGCGGAGTTCGCGCTGTGGCAACGGGTCCGCGGGGAGTTGATCGAGGCGTTGATGCGGCCGTTCCCGCCGGTGCGGGCGGGCGCGGGGCTGCTGGGCGCGTTGGGCGCGGGCGAGGCGTTGCGGTTCGCGCGGTCGTTCGTGCAGTCGGTGCGGGCGTTCGGGGACGAGCGGTTCTCCGGCGAGGGCGCGTCGTTGTTGTTGGCGGGCAACGCGATGCACACCGACCTCGGGCCGGACCAGGCGGCCGGCGCGGCGTTCGGGTGGCTGCTGTCGATGCTCGGGCAGGACGTCGGCTACCCCGTGCCCGAGGGCGGCGCGGGCGTGTTGACCCAGGCGTTGGTGCGGCGGCTCGGCGGTGTCGTGCGGTGCTCGCGGCCGGTGACGCGGGTCGTCGTGGCCGGTGGGCGGGCGCTGGGGGTGCGTGACGGGTCCGGCGGGTTCGTGCGGGCGCGCAAGGCGGTGCTGGCGGACGTGCCCGCGCCCGCCCTCTACCTGGGGCTGGTCGGCTCGGAGTTCCTGCCGCCGTCGCTGGTGTCGGACCTGGCCCGGTTCGAGTGGGACGACGCCACGATCAAGGTGGACTGGGCGCTGGACGCGCCGATCCCGTGGACCGCGCCGGGCGCGCGTGCGGCGGGGACCGTCCACTTGGGAGGCGACTTCAACGGGTTGGCGTTCACCAGCACGGAGATCGCGTGCGGCCGGGTGCCGGGGACGCCGTTCCTGATCATGGGGCAGATGACGACGACCGACCCGACCCGGTCGCCGGCCGGCACGGAGACCGCGTGGGCGTACACGCACGTGCCGCGCGGCGAGTCGTGGTCGGCGGACCGGTTGCGGCGCCGGGTGGACGAGATCGAGGCGTTGGTGGAGCGGCACGCGCCGGGGTTCCGGGACCTGGTGCGGGCGCGGGTCGTGCACGGGCCGACGGACCTGGAGGCGCGCAACCAGAGCCTGCGCGGTGGGTCGACGAACTCGGGGACGGCCGCGATCCACCAGCAGCTGGTGTTCCGGCCCGTGCCGGGGTTGGGGCGGGCGGACACGCCGGTGGACCGGCTGTACCTGTCGAGCGCGTCCGCGCACCCCGGTGGTGGGGTGCACGGGGCGGCGGGGGCGAACGCGGCGCGGGCGGCGTTGGCGCGCAACGGCTTGGCGGGCGACGCCTACCGCCTGCTCATGCGAGGCTTGCACCGAACCCTCGCCTGACCGGGCCAGGGGCACGGGCGCGACCCGGTGGTTCGGGGTCGGCGGCCCGGCCCTGCGTTGTCCGCCCTGCGTCGTCCGCCCGGCGTTGGCTCCGCGTTGTCGACCCTGCGTTGTCGACCCCGCGTTGTCCGGCTAGGGGTTGGCCTTGCGGGCGGCGAGGTCGCCGAGGCGGCGCAGCGATTCGCGGTTGCGGGGCACCAGGAACAGTCCTTGCACGGACTCCGGCAGCAGCGAGGGCGGGCCCTTCACGGCTTCCTCCGCCATCGTGATCTCGGCGCCGTCGGCCACCGCCGCCACCTCGAACCTGATCCGCGCCACGCCCAGGGGCCACAGCCGCGCCTCCAGCTCCAGCATCCGGGGCGGGTCGACGTCGAGGACCGTGGTCACGTCCTTCACCGCCAGCGGCCACGCGCCGACGCTGTGGTGGATGCGGGTGCCGGTTCCCGGCCAGCCGGGGTCGACCTCGCGGATGTGCGCGGCGCCCACCACCCAGCCCGCGTAGGACCAGCCGTCGGCCAGCACGGCGAACACCCGCTCCACCGACGTGGGCACCGTCAAGCGCACCTCGATCATGCCCACCGGTATTCCCCGGTCGGGCCGGGGGAAACTACCTCGCCCGGGTGCCCTTCAGCTTGACCAGCTCGGACTCGAACAGGTTGGCGACGACGGCCAGCCCGCCGGGCGTCGCCGGGTCGGGCCGGGACACGTACGACTGGGTGCTGGACGGCCGACCGACGAGCGAGAACCGCAGCTTGCCGGTGAGGCTGCCGGTGTCCACCTCGTTGGTGTCCTGGAACGCGCGCAGCACGCCGTCACGGGTCAGGTCCCGCTCGGCGCACGCCTTCTCCAGGATCACGCCGAACGCCATGCCGACCGCGTACCCGTGGTCGACCGAGCCGGACGGCTTCAGGTCCGGGTACTGGCGGGTGAACGCCTCGGCGACGGCGCGCGGTCCCGGCAGGTCGGTCGCGAACGGCGCGATGGGCGACACGACCAGCACCCGCTCGACCACGGCGGACGCGGCGGGGGTCTCCAGGATCAGCGGGTCGTACGCGGCGGCGTTGACGAGGAACGGCACGTCCCAGCCGAGCCGTTCGGCGGTGGCGACGGCGGTCGCGGTCTGCTGCGGCGACGTGCTGAGGAAGACTGCCTTCGCGCCGGCCGCGCGCAGCTCGGTGACCTGGGCGACGACGTCGGCGGTCTCCGGCACGGCCCTGCCGACGAGGTTCAGGCCCCACCGCTCGGCGGTGAACGTGCTGCCTTCGAGGGCGTTGCGGCCGTAGTCGCTCTCGACGTGGAGGTGGCCGATCGTGTCGCCCGCGCCGATCACGCCGCCGCGCTTGAGGTGGTCCCAGCCGTTGATCACGTCGAGGTCGTAGGTGGTGCCGACGACGACCATGTGCGGGTTGCCGAGCAGGGTCGCCGACCAGGACGCGGGCGCGGCGATGGCGCGGGTCTGCATCAGGTCGGGCTCGATGGCCTCGGTCATGGGCGCGCCGGTGACGTCGATGAACCCGAGCACCTCGGGTTCGAGCTCGAAGTACGCCTGCAACGCGCGGTCGACGTCGTAGCCGTGGTCCATCTGCTTCAGCTCGACCTTGCGGCCGCAGATGCCGCCGCGCTCGTTGAGCTGGCCGAGGAACAGCTCGTAACCCTTGATCCGGATGCCGGACGTGGCCGAGAACGGGCCGGTCAGGTCGGTGAGCACGCCCAGCGAGATGGTGTCCGCGGTGACGCCGGGCCCCGTCTTGACGGGTGGCTCCTCGTCGGCGCCGCAGCCGGCGGCGAGCAGGGCGAGGACGACTGATCCGGCGACGAGGTTGCGCACCACGACGACTCCCAACCACTCACGTTGCCCGGCCACCACTCTGTTACCGGCCGGTAGCGAGTATTGGCACCGTTCGCCCGAATCGCCTAATCCTGTGACATACCGCACGGTCGGTGAACTCCCCGTCCCCCGATCCGCACCCGCGGTCCGCCGAACACCACGCCAACACCGGGGGTGCGGCAGGTGACGGGTTCTGGGTTCTAATACAGGGGTCGGCCGATCGCTTGGAGTGCGCATGACGCCACCGCGAACCAGTTCTCCCGTCCTGGTCGGTCGGGGCGACGAGCTGGCCGCGGTGCTGCACGCCGTCGCGTCCCAGCCGTCGGTGGTGCTGGTGGCCGGCGAGGCGGGGGTCGGGAAGAGCCGGCTGGTGCGCGAACTGCTCGGCCGGCCGGAGCTGCGGCCGCTGCGCGTGCTCACCGGGTTCTGCCAGCCGCTGCGCGAGCCGTTCCCGTACGGCGCGGTGCTCGACGCGCTGCGGAACGTGGGCGGGTACCTGGGTCGGGTGTCGCTGAGCCCGGTGACCGGGGTGTTGCGGCCGCTGGTGCCGGAGATCGCGGCGCACCTGCCGGAGCCGCCCGAGCGCCCGGACGACCCCCGGCACGAGCGGCACCACCTGTTCCGCGCGGTGCGCGAGCTGCTGGGCGCGCTCGGGCCCGTCCTGCTCGTCGTGGAGGACCTGCACTGGGCCGACGACGGCTGCCGCCACCTGCTGCGGTTCCTGATGTCCGACCCGCCGCCGAACCTGACCACCCTGGTCACCTACCGCCGCGAGGACGCGCCCGGCGGCATGCCGCTGGGCAGCGCGTACCGGCCGCCCGCCGGGGTGGCGTCGGTGCTGGTGGAGCTGGACCCGCTGGACGTGGACGAAGTGCACGACCTCACCGCCGCGATCCTCGACGTGGACGCCGTGCCCGCCGAGTTCGCGGCCCGCCTGCACGAGCGCACGGCCGGCATCCCGTTCGTGGTGGAGGAGATGCTGCGCGCGCTGCGCGACCCGGACTGGCGGCTGCTGGACGCGGTCGAGGTGCCGGCGCTGCTGCGCGACGCGATGGCCGAGCGCCTCGCCCGGCTGCCCGCCACGGGGCGGCGCATCGCGCAGGCCGCCGCCGTGCTCGGCGTGCCCGCCACCGAGGAACTCCTCGCCGAGGTCGGCGCGGTCGCGCCGGCGCGGGCGCGGTCCGCGATCACCCACGCGTTGCACAGCGGCGTGCTGCACGAGAGCGCGGGCGTGCGGTACGGGTTCCGCCACGCGCTCGCCCAGCAGGCCGTCTACGACACCCTCACCGGTCCCGAGCGACAACGCCTGCACTTACGCGCGCTCGCCGCGCTCGACCAGGTCACGCCCCGCCCGTTCATGCAGCTCGCCGAGCACAGCAGGCGCGCCGGGCTGCTCGCCGACTGGCTGCGGCACGGCGAGGCCGCCGCGGACCGCGCGCTGGAGGTCGGCGACCCGTCCACCGCGACGCACCTGTTCCAACGCCTGCTCGACGAGGCGTCGCTGACGTCCGCCGACGTGGACCGGCTCGCGGTGAAGCTCGGCCAGGTCGCCCGTGGCGGGCTCGACCAGCACGACCCGCGCGCCACGCTGGAACGGCTGCTCAACGACCACCGGTTGTCCACCGCCGCGCGCGGCGAGGTGCGGCTGAACCTGGGTTTCCTGCTGATCCGCCAGTTCCACGGCCCGCAGCACGGCCGTGACGTCATCGAGCACGCCATCGCGGAGCTGGCCGAACGGCCGGACCTGGCGATGCGCGCGCGGGCCGTGCTGGGCCAGCCGTTCGTCGGCGCCACGCCGCTGGCCGACCACCTGCGGTGGATGCGCGAGGTGGACGAGTTCATCGCCGGGTGCGACGACGACGAGGTCCGGTTCGCGTTGCTGGCCAACCAGCTCGGCTCCCGGATGTGCATCGGCGACCACACCGTCATGTCCGAGCTGGACCGCCTGCCGGACACCGCGTCGGACGTGGGCATCCGGCGGAACCTGGCGCGGGCGCACTGCAACCTCGCCGACGCGTTCGCCCTGGTCGGGCACTTCGACCTGGCCCGGGACTTCCTCGACCGGGGGCTGCGGCTCACCGTCGGCGCGGGCGTGCCGTTCACCGAGGGCACCGGGCAGTCCACCCGCATCCACCTCGACTGGTACACCGGCGAATGGGGATCGCTGGCCGACCGCGCCACGCGGCTGCTGGAGGAGTACCGGGAGATGCTGCCGGTCGCCGGCGAGATCAACCTGGTGCTGGGCTGCCTGGCCGTGGCGCGCGGCGACTGGGGCGCCGCCGAACGGCACCTGGCCGACAGCGGCGTGCGGTCCGTGGAGAACTCGATCACGCCGGTGGCGCTGGGCGGGTTCGCCGCGCTGACCCGGCTGTGGTCCGAGCGCGGCGAGCCGGAGCGGGCGTGCGCGGAGGCCGACCGGGGACTGGACCTGGCGCGCCGCAAGGGCGTGTGGGCGTGGCTGGGCGAGCTGGCGCCGGCCGCGGTGGACGCGTTCTGCGCCGCCGGCCGCACCGAGGACGCGGCGAAGCTCGTGGAGGAGTTCGACGCGGGGCTGGCCGACCGGGACGCGCCGCTCGCTCACGTGGCGCTGAAGGTGTGCCGGGCTCTGGTGGCCGTGCAGCGGGAGGACGACGACGCGGTGTTCCTGCTGCACGACGCGCGCCGGGCGGCCGACGACCTCGGCCTGCGGTACTACTCGGCGGTGCTGTCGGAGCGGATCGCGCTGGTGGAGCTGGAGCACGGGGACGAGACCGCCGTGGCGGCGCTCGGCGAGGTGGCCGCCCGGTTCGACGCGCTCGGCGCGAGCCGGGACGCGGCGCGGTGCCGGCACCTGGTGCGCGGCGCGGGCGTGGCGACGCCGTCGCGGCGCGGTCGGCGCGGCTACGGCAACGCGTTGTCACCGCGGGAGCAGGACGTGGCCCGGCTGCTGGCCCAGGGACGGACCAACCGGGAGATCGCCGACGTGCTGTTCCTGTCGCCGCGGACGGTCGAGCAGCACGTGGCGCGGGTGCTGCGCAAGCTCGGCGTGGCGTCGCGGGCCGATCTGCTGGCCTGACGCCGTGGCCTGACTCCGCGGGCCATGCCACCGGCGTGACACCGCGGGCCTGACCGTGGCCTTGACGGCGTGGACCGATCCGCCGACGGTGACGCCGTCGGCCGGTCCGGTGACCACGAGCGAGTCGATCTGGTGACCTGACGCGCGGCCGGTGTGCGGCCTGACGTCGGGTCTGACGCCGTCCGCGAGGATCGAGGGTGTGTGTCCGACGATCCCCGCGGCACCGCGCCTGTCCGGTACCTGCACGAGAGGTTCAGCCCCAGCGGTACCAGCGCCCCTGGTGGGTGTGCCCCGATCGGCACGTGCCCACTAGAGGTACGAGCGCTGGCCCCACGGCATCGCCGCGGCGAGCTGCGCCCGCCGGCCGATGTCGAGCTTGCGGTAGATGCGGGTGATGTGGAGTTCGACCGCCCGCGTGGACACCGAGAAGTGCTCGGCTATCTGACGGTTCGTCATGCCCTCCAACATCATCAGCGCGATCCGGTGCTCGTGTGGCGTCAAGGGCTCGCGCGAGCGCGCTTCCGCGCTCTGGCCGTCGCGCGGCCGGACGATGCCCGGCACCCGCTCGCCCTCCGGCACACCCAGCAGCACGTGCCACTGGCGTATCCGCACCTCTGCGATCGACTGCGATCGCACGTACGGGTCACCGCGCACCAGGTCCCGGGCAGCGGCGTCGTCGGGCACCTGCACGATCAGCAGCACTCCGGAACCGTCGGCCCAGGGGCCGGTTCCGACGAGCACACCCTGCTCGGCGAGCGGACGCCAATATTCCCGGTGTGCGAGATGAATGGATCTCCGCACCTGGCGCGCATCACGAAATGTCAACTCAACGGCGAAAGCCACTGGACTGATCCCCATTTCATTCCGCGGCCGACTTTCGTCCCATACTCAACTGCGGCGATTATTCAGTGTCAAGTGAGACACCTCACACCCGTGATACGGGAACCCGATGGCCTCTATAGCCGCTTTTCGAACCAGTGGTCCGCATAGCGGTCGTCGTTGAACGGGGACACCTCACGGTAGCCGTGGCGGGCGTACAGCGCTCGGGCTTCGACCAGGTCAGCACGGGTGTCGAGGCGAACGGACGCAGCACCAAATGAGACAGCCGCACGTTCCGCCGCGGCGAGCAACGCCGCTCCCCCGCCGGTGCCGCGGGCCTCCGGGTCGACGAACATCCGCTTCAGCTCGGCCGTTTCCGCCCCGACCATACGGAAACCGACACACCCTCGCACCACACCGTCCCGTCGCCCCACGAAGAACGCGGCCAGGTCGTCCGTCGGGTCGTCGGAGATCGCTTGATCGATCTCCTCGGGCGTGGCCGGCCGACCGTAGTAGCGGGCGATGATGTCGGCGAGGTAGGTGCGGATGACGGCCACCGCGGTCGGGCTGTCAACCGGTTCCGGCTGAACGGTCCAGGAAGTCACCGGAAGATTTTCACCTCCACTGGGCCATTCGGACACCTGGTTTTCGGCATTCCGGACGCGTGTAAAGTCACAGCCCGTGGCAGCGCAACAGGTCCGCCTCGAGCGGGACGCGGTCGGGCTGGCCGTGCTCACCGTGGACGCTCCCCCGCTGAACCTCTACACCGCCGGGTTGCACGACCTCCTGGAAGCGGCCGTCGAGGACCTGGGGGAACGACCCGCGCGGGCGTTGCTGGTCCGGTTCGAGGGCAAGGTCGTCAGCGGCGGCGTCGACGTCGGGCTGTTCGACGCGCAGGAGACGTCGGCGCGGGCCAAGGTCCTGTTCGACCGGATGCTGGAGCTGCCCGACCGGGTGGCGGCGCTGCCGTTCCCGACCGTCTTCGCGGCCCACGGCCTGTGCTTGACCTGGGCGTTCGAGCTGGCGCTCGCGTGCGACATCGTGCTGGCCGCCGAACGGGCCCGGTTCGGGCTGGTGGAGAAGGTCGTGGGGCTGACCCCGACCATGGGCGGCACGCAGCGGCTGGCCGCGCGGGCGGGCGTGGGCCGCGCCAAGGAGTTCGTGATGACCGGCGACCGCTACGACGCGGCCACGCTGGAACGGTGGGGCGTGGTCAACCGGGTGCTGCCGGACGAGGGCTTCGACGACGCCGCGCTGGAGTTCACCCACGCGCTGGCGACCGGGCCGACGCTGGCGCACGCGGCCACCAAGCGGGTGCTGGCGCACTTCGAGAGCGGCGGCGTGGCCGAGGCGAACGCGCACGTCACCGCGATCGCGGCCGAGCTGTTCGACACCGAGGACCTGCGGGGCGCGGTGCGGTCGTTCCTGGCCGACGGGCCGGGCAAGGCGACGTTCCGCGGTCGCTGACCGGAGGTCCCCGCCGGGCGTGGGCCGACGCGCACGCGGTCGGTGCGCCCCACCAGGTCCGGCGCAGGTCGGACTTCGGTGGCGTGACGAGGGTCCTCTCCGCGGCCGGAACCCCGTGGATCAGCGCGGGTCGTAGGCGGCCGATCCGTACCAGGCCAGCGCCGAGCGCAGCTCGACCACGTCCCGGTCGCGGCGCTTGCGGTAGCGCTCGTGCGAGATCGGGTACACGCGCAGGCCGCCCTTGTGCTGGGTGAAGCTGCCGCGTCCCAGCGTCTCGGGCGCCTTGGCGGCGCCGACGAGCCACACGACCAACCACGGGCGGGCGTGGTGGGCCTCCACTTTGACGCGGGCGATCGCGTACCAGGGCAGGCGGCGGGTCTTGCCGCCGTTGGACAGGGTGATGCCGTCCGGGCCGACGTCGAGGGTGAGCGGGGAACGGGCCACGCCGATCAGCAACCGGATCGTCGCCACCGCGAACACCACGAACGCGACGAACGCCGCCAACCGGACCGCGCCGGGCGCGCTGGAGTTCGGGTCGGCGATGGCGGCCGTGACGAGCGCCGCCAGGAAGTGCGCGCCGGCCCAGCTCGCGCCCACCACCCGCGACGTCCGGAACCGGACGCCGGTGGCGCGGACCTCGTCGCGCTCGGGGACCGCCGCGGGCGCGGGCTCGGGCGCGACGAGCGTCGGCGGCTTCGGGGCGGGCGCGACGAGCGTCGGCGGCTTGGGCGGCGGGTCGTCCACCATGACCCGCGTCGGCGGCTTGGCGGGCAGCTTGCTCAGCTCGGTGTGCCGCTGCTCGACCACGGTGTGGATGCGCGCGGGCAGCCAGGACGGTTCCGCTGACGGCGGCCCGATCAGCTCCAGCAGGCGGGCGGGCGTCGGCCGGTGCGCCGGTTCGCGGACCAGGCACGGCACGATCAGCGGCACCAGCGCCGGCGGCACCCGCGACAGGTCCGGCTCCTGGTGCACCACGCGGTAGACCAGCGCGGACGTGGCGCCCTCGCCGAACGGCCCGCCGCCGGTCGCGGCGTAGACCAGCACCGACCCGAGCGCGAACACGTCGCTCTGGGTGCTGATCGCCTGGCCGACGACCTGCTCCGGCGACAGGTAGCCGGGCGTGCCGAACACGATGCCCGCCTCGGTGAGCGCCGAGTGCTCCAGCGCGCGGGCGATGCCGAAGTCGATGACGCGCGGCCCGTCGTTGGCCAGCAGCACGTTCGACGGCTTGAGGTCGCGGTGCACCAGGCCCGCGCCGTGGATCGCGACCAGCGCCTCGGCGAGGCCCGCGGCGAGCCGGCGCACGGCCCGTTCCGGCAGGGGCCCGTGGTCCTGGACGGCCTGCTGGAGGCTCAGGCCGGGGATGTACTCGGTGGCCATCCACGGCCGGTCGGCGTCCGGGTCGGCGTCGACGACCGTGGCGGTCCAGAAGCCGCCCACGGCCCGCGCCATCTCGACCTCGCGGCGGAACCGCTCGCGGAACTCCGGGTTGTCGGCGAGCTCGGACCGCGCCACCTTCACCGCGATCGGCCGCCCGCCGCGCGACCGGGCCAGGTAGACCGAGCCCATCGCGCCGCGGCCGAGCGCGGCGAGCAGCGTGTAGTCGCCGATCCGCGACGGGGCGTTCGGGGGCAGTGGCTGCACGACACCCACCCTAGATGCGCCGGCCACCCGACTCGTGCCGGACGGCGAGGTTCGCGGCGCACACCACAGCGGCGCAACCTCGGCGGGACGGGCGTCAGCGCGTGGTCAGGGCCAGGAGGTCGGCGGCCCGGGCGTGCCAGGAGTGGTTTTGGACGGAGGCGCGGAGGACTGCGGGCGGGCGCAGCGGACCGCGGGCCAGGGTCTCGCGGACGGCCTCGACGAACGCGGTGTGCGTGGTGGCGACGCGAACCCGGTCGGTGTAGGCGGCGAGTTCGGCGAAGTCGGTGCTGACGACCGGGAGGCCCAGCGCGAGGTACTCCTTCAGCTTGATCGGGTTGGACCGCTTGATCCAGTCGTTGTCCTGCCACGGCATGATCGCAACGTCGAACGCCGACCCGTACGCCGGGATGCGGCTGTACGGCTGGAACCCGAGCCAGTGGACGTTCGGGTACTTGTCGAACCGCTCCATCGGGTGCGTGGCGTCGCCGATCAGCACCAGGGACGCGTCCGGCAGCTCGGCGGCGACCCGTTCCAGCAGGTCGAAGTCGACCACGAAGTCGTCCAGCGCGCCGAAGAACCCGATCCGGGGGCCGGGGATCGACCGCACGTCGTCCGGCCGCTCGGCCTCCGGGCGGGCGGTGAAGTGGTCGACGTCGACGCCGTGGTCGAGGAAGTGGGCGCGGGAGCCGGTCCGGGGCAGCTCCTCGTCCATCAGCGAGTGGCTCACGTAGACGACGTGGTCGGCGTGGGCGAGGAGCCGGTGCTCCAGCGCCTCGATGGCGGCGCGGTCGGCCTCGGGGAAGTCCGAGTGCCGGTCGGAGCGGTTGAACACCAGGCGGTGGCGGCGCATCGGGGCCACGACGTCCCACGCGGTGGGGATGGTCACCATGATCACCGGCACGCGCAGGCCGAGCGCACGGGCCACCAGCCGGACCTGGCAGCGCACCAGCACGGCGTTGACCTTGCGCAGCAGCGGCGAGCCGTAGAACGGCAGCGGCAGCGGCGACATCACGTAGAAGTCCGGCATGGGTCGGCGCACGAACTTCGCGACGCTGCGCAGCTTGCGCAGGATGCGGCGGGCGACGTGGGTGCTGTTGCCCCGGGTGGGCATGCGCATGCCGATGCTGTTGACGACGAGCACCCTGCGGTGCGCCGTCATGGACCGCATCAGCTGGAAGTCCGAGTGCGCCCGGTTGTGGTACCACCAGTCCTGCGCCGAGAAGCACACCCAGCCGGGCTCCGGGACGGCGCCGGGACGGGCCGGCCACCGGCGCCAGCGCACCAGGTCCGCCACCGCCCTGCGGTGCTTCACGCCGCGCGGCGCGCGCAGCAGCTCGTTGAGCAGCACCGCGCACCACATGGCGAACGCCGCCGGCCGGCCGTCGCGCTCGCGGACCATCCGCACCCGGTTCGTGGTGGCCATCGACCACAGCACCGGTGACGTCGACTGCTCGCCGCCCAGGTGCACGGCGTGCGCCCGCGGCTCGTAGCGTACGACGTACCCGCGCTTCCCGGCGCGGAGCAGGTACTCGGTCTCCTCGGAGTACAGGAAGTACCGCTCCTCCAGCACGCCCGTGGCCTCGCGCGCCTCGCGGGAGATGAGCCACGCGGCGCCGGTCGCCCAGTCGGACGTCCCGGCCGTCTCGTACCGGAGGGGGTCCACGACCAGCTCGCCGAGCGCGTCGACGCGACCGGCGCGCGTGCCGCCGAGGAGGGCTTCGCCCAAGGCGCGCAACGGGTTCGGCGAGCGGCGCAGCGACAGCTGTTGCGAGCCGTCGGGGCCGGTCAGGCGCGGCACGGCGATGCCGGTGCCGGGCAACGCCAAGGCGGCGCGCAGCAACGTGATCGTGTCCGGTGCGAGCCGGATGTCCGGGTTGAGCACCAGGACGTCGCAGTCCGGCGCGGCGGCGAACCCCGCGTTCACGCCCGCCGCGAACCCGTCGTTGGCGGTCCGCGCCACGATCCGCGCGTGCGGCGCGACGCGGGCGACGACGCCCAGCGTGTCGTCGGCAGAGGCGTTGTCCACCACCACGATTTGACTGTCCGGGATGGACTCCAGCGCGGCGGCGACGGACTTCAGGCAGTCCTCGACGACATCGGCGCTGTGGTAGGTCACGACGACCACGGCAAGCGGCACTTCTACTCCCCGGTCCGGGTGCCGACGCCGTCGGCGGCGGTCGTGCTGCCGGCGCTGCCGGTTGCGGCGGGATTGCCGTCGGCCGCGGTCGGATTGCCGACACCGTCGGCGGTGGCGGTGGCGGTGGCGGTGGCGGTGGCGGTGGCGGCCCCGCGGAACCGGGCGCGCAGCGCGCCCCCGAGCAGGCGGAACGCGAACGGCAGGTCGTCGCGCAGGTAGCGCTTCGCCAGCCGGCGCGGTTCGAGCGCGAGGCGGTGCAGCCACTCCCCGCCGACCTTCTGCACGACGCCGGGCGCGCGGCGGAACTCGCCGGCCGCCATCGGGATGCCCGCGCCGCAACCCAGGAACCACGTGCGCGGCAGCTCGGCGCGCAGCAGGCGGATCAGGCGTTCCTGCTTGGGGAACCCGAGGCCGACCAGCACCAGGTCCGGCTCCGCCTCCCGCACCTTGGCCACGGCCTCGGCGGTGGCCTCGGCCGACGCGTCGAACCCGAACGGCGGCGAGTCCGTGCCCGCGACCGCCAACCCCGGGTACCGGGCGCGCAGCGCCTCGGCGGCCTTCTCCGGGACGCCCGGCGCGCCGCCGAGCAGGTACACCGAGCGGTCGACGCGGGCGGCGGCCTCGGCGAGCGTGAAGACGAGCGACGAGCCGGTGACGCGCTCCGGCACCGGCACGCCCGCGAGCCGTCCGGCCCACACCACCGGCATGCCGTCGGCGACGACCACTTCGGACTCGGCGATCAGCGCGGCCAGGTCGGGGCGGCGGGTCGCGGCGCGCACGATGTCCACGTTGGCCGTGACGATCGCGCCGCCCTCGGACCGGCCCCACGCCGCGCGGACGTGGTCGGCGACCCCGGACTCCCGCACGGCCCACACGTCGACGGCGCCCACGCGGACGCGGGCTTGGGAGATGTCCGGCATACCCGCGTCATCGGGTTCGGGAGGGCGCCCGTTACGGCGGACCCCGGCGGCGGTAACGGTCACCACCCGTGACCGATAACGGGGGCATGTACATCGCGTCCGCCCGGACCGGCGACCGCGTCAAGGGCAAGGTCCCCGGCACGGTCGTCGCACTCGGCGCGGTGAGCCTGCTGACCGACGTGTCGGCCGAGATGGTCACCGCGTTCATGCCGGTCTACCTGCTGTTCACGCTCAACATGAGCTACGCGCAGTTCGGGGTGCTCGACGGGCTGTACACGGGCGCGACGGCGGTGCTGCGGCTCGTCGGCGGGCACGTCTCCGACCGCACGCACCGGCACAAGGCGGTGGCCGCGGTCGGTTACGGACTGTCCGCGGTGACGAAGCTCGTGTTCCCGTTGGTGGGCGCGTCGGCCTTCGGGATCGGCGCGACGCTGGCCGCGGACCGCGCGGGCAAGGGGCTGCGGACCGCGCCGCGCGACGCGCTGATCTCCCTGGCGACCCCGCCGGACCGGCTGGGCGCGGCGTTCGGGCTGCACCGGGCCATGGACACGGTGGGCGCGCTGCTCGGCCCGCTGGTGACGTTCCTGCTGCTGTACGTGGTCGGGACGGTCGCCGGGCCGGTGTTCGTGGTGAGCGCGTGCTTCGCCGCGGTGGGCTTGATCGTGCTGGTGGCGTTCGTGCGGGAGAACCCGCGGCCCGCGCCGGCGCGCCCGTCGTTCCTGTCGGGTCTGGCGCTGCTGCGACAGGCCGGGTACCGGCGGGTGGCGGTGGCGTCGGCCGTGCTGGGGTTGGCGACGCTGTCGGACGCGTTCGTGTTCATCCTGGTGCAGAAGGCGACCGACGCGCCGCTGCACCTGCTGCCGCTGCTGCCGTTGGGCACGGCGTTGGTGTTCCTGGCCGCGGCGGCGCCCGCGGGGCGGTTGGCGGACCGGGTCGGCCGGTGGCCGGTGTTCCTCGGCGGGCACGTGCTGCTGCTCGGCGTCTACGTGCTGCTGCTC
Organism: Saccharothrix hoggarensis; assembly: GCF_042678885.1. Taxonomy (GTDB): domain Bacteria; phylum Actinomycetota; class Actinomycetes; order Mycobacteriales; family Pseudonocardiaceae; genus Actinosynnema; species Actinosynnema hoggarensis. The sequence continues at coordinate 9,816 of NZ_JBHTLK010000089.1, read as the reverse complement.
GCGGCCGGCACGGGGTACGTCGGCGTCGGCGTGGCCCTGGTGCTGCACGGCCTGTTCTACGCGGCGACGGACGGCGTGCTGTCCGCCCGGGTGAGCGGTCTGGTGCCGGAGGCGCTGCGGGCGTCCGGGCTGGCGGTGGTGCAGACGGGGCAGGCGCTGGCGCGGCTCGTGTCGTCCGTGGCGTTCGGGTTCCTGTTGCAGTTCGCGAGCTTCGGCACGGCCGTGTGGGCGGCCGTCGGTTCGCTGGTGGTGGCGGTGCTCGTGGCGTGGTGGTTGACCACCCGCACGTCGCCTATTGAAATTCGATAGGATTCGAGTGATACTCGGTCGACAGAACCGAAGGTTCCACGTCTGATCGGAGACCCGTGAAGTTCCTGCTCCCGCTCCTCGGCATCGCGGTCGGCGTCGCCGCCGTCGTGTACGGGGAAGCCGACGACTCGCCCGGTCTCCAGGGCCTGGGCGCCCTGCTCGTCATCGGCTCGATCGTGGTCATCGTGCGGGCCGTGCGCGCCACCCGCCGAGCCCGATAACGCCCCGTGAAGAGCGGCCCGTGCGCCCGAGGGCGCACGGGCCGCGGTCCGGCGGTCGACGTCAGAGGAGGCCGATCGGGCCGTGCGCGGCGGACGGGCCGTGGGCGGTGTCGCCCGCGTGGCTCGCCGTGTAGCCCATGAGGAGCGTGGCGACGCCCACCAGCAGCGGGACGTTCGCGTCGCACTGCGCCTTGCCCGCGGAGTTCGTGGTGGCCGTGCAGAGCGGGTGCCCCTTGACGGTGCGGAACGTGACCCGCTTGCCCGCCACCGGGCGTCCGGTGTGGGACTCGGTCAGCGTCGCGTCCAGCCCGCGCACGGTGAAGCCCAGCAGGCGGAGCTGGAGCTGCGCCGGTCCGGCCGCCAGCCGGGTGGGCGCGGCCGGGACGGCGTTGACCGCGATGCCGACCGGGTTCACGCCCACCGGCACCGTCGCGGACACGGCCAGCGTGGCGGTGTCCACGACGGACACCGTGCCGGAGCCGAAGTTCGTCACGTACGCCCGGGCGCCGTCCGGGGTCAGGGCCACGCCGATCGGCCGAGTCCCCACGGGCACCCGCGCCACGTGCGCCAGCGCCGCGAGGTCCACCACCGACAGGCTGTGGCCCTCGCTGTTGGTGACGTACGCGCGGACGCCGTCCGGGGCGATCGCGACGCCGTGCGGGATGAAGCTCACCGGGACCGTGCCGATCACCGCGTTCGACCGGGTGTCGACCACGGCCACGTTGTTCGAGAACTTGTTGACCACCACCAGCTTGGCGCCGTCCGGCGTCACCGCGACGGCGGTCGGCGTGTCACCGGTCGGGATGTCGGCGACCTCCGTGTTCGTGGTGGTGTCCACAACGGACACCGTGCCCGGACCGACCACGTCGTGCGCCACGTACAGGCGGCGGCCGTCCGGGGTGATCGCGACGCCGTCCGCGTTCGCGCCGACCGGGATCGTCTCCGTCACGGTCAACGTGGCCGCGTCGACCACGGACACCGTGCCCGCCCGGTAGTTCGACACGTACACGTGACCACCGGACGGCGAGACGACGACACCGGCCGGCCCGTCGCCCACCGGCACCGACGCGTCCACGGTGTTGGTCGGCGTGTCGATCACCGTGAGCGTGTCGTCGCGGACGTTCGTCACGTACCCGCGCGCGCCGTCGAACGCCACCCCGACGCCGTAAGGGGAATCGCCGCCCGAGTCGGCCAGCGTGCCGGTGACGGTGTTCGTGGCCGTGTCGAGCACCGACACCCCGCCGCCGTTGTTGGCCACGTACCCGAGCACCCGGCCCGGCTCCGCCGCCGAGGCCGACGGCACGAGCAGCAGCCCCGCCCCCAACGCGACCGTGGCGCACAGGGCGCGCACCTTGCGGATCTGTCCGAACGACACGTCGGCCTCCGTCTGCTGGAGTTGCGGTAATGGGCCCATCGACGACCCGCGCCCGGCCGTTAGCACGCCACGGGACGCGGACCGGTCAGAATCGGTACACGTGCACCCCGTACGGGCCGAAGTCGTCCACGATCTTCCCGTCCACGATCGGCACGGTGCGGTCCTCGTCCACGACCGCGGCCGTGCCCGACCCCACCGGCACGGTCAGCGTCACCGTCGCGGCGAGGCTGCGCGGGTGCTGCCGGGTGCCGTCGGTCTGCGCCAGGACCCAGCGCTCGCCGCCGACTTCCTTGTGCAGCACGGACACCGGGATGCCGTTGTCGGCGGACGCCGTCACGCCCGGCAGGTGCGGCGCGTTGAGCACCGGCGCCAGCGACTTCAGCCGCGCGTTCACGGCGGTGACCCGCGCGGTGATCTCCGGCCTGGTCAGGACGCTGGAGTACTCGCCGCGCCCCTCGGTGTAGAAGCTGTGGGCGAAGTAGTTGATGCCGGTCGCGCCGTGCAGCACCGTGTTCCAGACCGCCGACTCCAGCTGGTCCGGGTCGATGATCTCGCCGTGCGTGTGCGGGTGCCCGGTCTCCACGAACCCGTACAGCGGCTTGTCCGGCCCGCACCACTTGCGCATGGTGTCGATCACCTGGCCGTAGCTGTACGCGCCGACCGTGTCACCCCGGTCCGGGTGCGTCCACCCGTAGTAGTCGGCGGAGGCGATGTCGGCGGCCGAGCAGTACGTGCGCATGTCCTCTTCGTACGACTCCTCGATGTAGCCGTACCCGACCTCGCCGGTCGGGGTGCCCATCCACGGGCTGAAGTTGACGTACGTCGGCCGCGTCGGGTCCTTGGCGCGCACGGCGTCCGCGGCCCGCACGATCGCCGAGGGCTGCATGTCGGGGTGGAACACGTCGCCGTAGACCTTGTTCATGTCCGGCTCGTCGGCCACCAGGTAGCCGACGTAGTTGCGGGCGTGCGCGGTGTCGGCCAGGACCGCGTCGACGCGCGTGGCGTCCACGTAGACCCGCCAGTCCGTCTGGTGGAGGCCCTCCTGGCGGAGGTACCACCACTCGTCCTCCCACAGCCCGATGCCGGTGTCGATGCCGATCTCCGGGTACGCCAGGCCGAGTTTCCTGCCGTTCTCGACGCCGGACGGGTCCTGCATCCACACGGTGATCGGGAACACCGACGGGTCGCCGGTCGGGTTGGGGCCGTTGGCCCACTTCTTGTAGTAGTCGACGGACGGGATGACCACGGACACGGGCTTCGGCGGTGGCGGCGGCTCCGCCTCCGAGGCCGTGCAGGCGGTCGCGGCGGTCACGGCGAGCAGCACGACGACCGACAGCGCGCGGAAGCGGTTCACCTCACGCGCCCGCGCGCCGCGAGCACCTGCTTGGCCTTCTCGAACCCGCCGGGTCCGAGCAGCCGCAGCGCCGCCGTCTTGGCCACGTGCCTGGCCGCGTCCCGCGCCACCCGCAGGGGACGTCCCACCAACCGGTCCCGCGCCAGCACGCGGCCCGCGGGCGTCGGCACGTCGTCCAGCGCGTCGCCGAACAGCGGCCGGTACGGCGCGGGCGCGACGAGCCTGCCGCGGGTCCGGTTGCTGACGTTCCCGCCGTGCACGACCTGCAGCCAGCCTGGCGCGCCGCCCAGCGACACCACCTCGGCGTGCCGGTGCAGCCGGTTGTGCCAGTCGGCCCAGCACGTCACCGGGTCGTCCCAGCTCTCCCGCATGGACGCGAACGCGTTGTCCCGGTCGTGGTGGGCGTACACCCCGCCCGGGCTCTTGACCAGCCCGTTCGCCAGGTACAGCGCGGTGCGGCGGCCGGTGGAGGGCGCGGCCTGCAGGCGGGCCACGAAGTTCGCGGCGAGCCCGTCGTCGTTGTCGAGGTTCGTGGTGATCAGCTCGTCGCCCTTGACCGGGAAGAGCTTGCCGATGTCCTCGACCAGGTCGTCGTGACCCACCTGCGTGCGGAACACCGGGGTGTACGCGTCGCCGTGCGCCGCGACGCGGTCCTTGAGCCACTGCGGGCTCTCCGGGTCGAAGTAGACGAGCCACCGGAAGTTCGAGGACGTCTGCGCCGCCACCGAGGGCAGGCAGTACCGCTCGAACAGCCCGACACGCTCGGTCAGCCACCCGTCACGCGCCCGCACGACGCTCTCCGCGCCGACGGACGGCAGGTTGAAGCGCGTCAGCACGACGTGGTCCATGGAACCCCTTCCCGTTGTCCCGTACATCGGGATCGCGCCCGCGTCGTTAACGATCCGCGGTCCGGCACGATGAGTAGGGCGTGACTGAGCCACCGGCACGACCGACGGTCGACGTCGTCATCCCGTGCTACAACTACGCCCGGTACCTGCGCGCGTGCGTGAAGAGCGTGCTCGACCAGCCCGGCGTCGACGTGCGCGTGCTGATCATCGACGACACGTCGACCGACGAGACACCCGAGGTGGTGGCGCAGCTCACAGCCGACCCGCGGGTCGAGGGCCGGCGGCACGAGGTCAACCAGGGCCACATCGCGACCTACAACGAGGGCCTGCTGGAGTGGGCGAAAGCCGACTACACGGTGCTGCTCTCCGCCGACGACCTGCTCGCGCCGGGCGCGCTCGCCCGTGCCGCCGCGGTGTTCGAGGCCAACCCGAACGTCGGCATGGTGTACGGCCGGGTCGTCTACTACTCCGACCACGACGACCTGCCGTCCGTCCTCACTCCCCCGCCGGGCCGCACGGTGTGGCCCGGCGTCGAGTGGATCGAGGCGCGCTGCCGCACCGGGCAGAACGTGCTGTCGTCGCCGGAGGCCGTGGTGCGCACGTCGGTCCAGCAGCGGGTCGGCGGCTACCGGCCGGACCTGCCGCACGCGGGCGACCTGGAGATGTGGATGCGCATCGCCGCCGTGTCCGACATCGGGTACGTGCGCGGCAAGCCCGCCGCCTACTACCGAGTGCACCAGCAGAGCATGATGCGCACGCGGTTCTCGTCCCTGTTCGCCGACCTGGAGCAGCGGCAGGCCGTGTTCGACCGGTTCTTCGCCGAGCACCCCGACCTGCCGCCGCGGCTGCGGTCGCTGGCCAACCGGTCGATCGCCAAGGACGCGCTGTGGCGGGCCGTGCGCGCCTACGACCGCGACAAGCTCGACGAGATCCCGGTGGACGAGCTGCTGGCGTTCGCGCGGCGGGTGTGCGCCGACACCGAGCGGCTGCCCGAGTACCGGGCGCTGCGGCGGCGTCGGGCCCTGGGGCCCCGGCTGTGCAGCCGGACCCAGTTGTTCGTGGGCAGCCACCTGGCCAAGCGCGGCGCCGGCCTCGTCGGCAAGCAGGTCTGGAAGTGGCGCGGCCAGTGACCGCCGGCCTGGAGCGGAAGGTCACCTCGGCGATCCGGTGGAGTGCGGTCAACAGCCTCGTGCAGCGGCTGAGCCAGGTGGGCGTCGGCGTCCTGCTGGCCCGGCTCGTCGCGCCCGAGCAGTTCGGCGTCTTCGCCGTCGCCCTGGTCGTGCTCAACATCGTGATGAGCGTCAGCGAGATGGGCGTCAGCGTCGCCCTGGTCCGCTCGGAGAAACCCGTCGCGGAACTCGCGCCCACGGTGACGACGCTGTCCATCGCGTCCGGCTGCCTGCTCGCCGTCGGGTGCGTCGTCGGCGCGCCCTGGTTCGCCGCGGCGATGGACACCCCTCAGGCGACCGGCGTGATCCAGCTGATGTCGCTGTCGCTGGTCGTCGCGGGCGCTTCGGCGGTGCCGGGGGCGTTGCTGCAGCGGGAGTTCCGGCAGGACCACAAGTTCGTCGCGGACACGTCCGCGTTCGTCGTCGGCACGGCCGTCGTCGTGGTGCTGGCCGTGCTGGGGTTCGGCGCGTGGAGCCTCGCGTGGTCCCGGATCGCCACCAACGTGGTCGCCGCCGTGGTGATGTTCGCCTACACCCCGCGGCGCTACCGACCCGGTTTCGACGCCGCGCAGGCGCGCGGGCTGCTGGCGTTCGGGCTGCCGCTGGCGGGCAGCAGCCTGCTCGTGTTCGGCGTGATGAACGTCGACTACATCGTCGTGGGCAGCGTGCTGGGCACCGTGCCGCTCGGGTTCTACCTGCTGGCGTTCAACCTGGCGAACTGGCCCGTGGCGGCGTTCTCGCAACCCGTGCGCAGCGTGTCGCTCGCCGCGTTCTCGCAGGTCAGAGATGATCCGGAGCTGTTCGCGCGGACGTTCGCGCGGGCGTTGCGGCTCCTCGCGCTGGTGACCGTGCCGGCGTGCGTGCTGCTCGCGGCGCTGGCCGACCCGCTCGTGCGGACCGTCTACGGCGAGCGGTGGGCGCCGGCCGCGCAGGCGTTGGCGTTGCTGGTGCTGCTGGGCGCGCTGCGGGTGGCGTTGGAGCTGGGGTACGACTACCTGGCGAGCGCCGGGCGGTCGCGGGCGATCCTGGTCATCCACCTCGGGTGGCTGCTCGGGCTCGTGCCGCTGCTGGTGCTGGGCGCGCACCTGGACGGCATCCGCGGCGTCGCGGCCGCGCAGAGCCTCGTCGTGCTCCTGGTGGTCGTGCCCGCGTACCTCGTCGCCTTCCGCCCCTACGGGTTGCGGGCGCGGGTGCTCGGCACGGCGGTCGCGCGGCCCGTCCTCGGCGGGGTGGTGATGGTCGCGGTGGCGTCGGGCGTGCAGTGGGTGACGGCGGACGCGCTGTGGCGGCTGCTGGTGGGTGGCGCGCTGGCGTCCCTCGCGTACGCGGCGGTGGTGTTCCCCCTGCGCCACGAGGTGCTGGGCCTGCTTCGGAGGGGTGGCGCGTGAAGGTCGTCCGGCGGTTGCAGCGGCGTGCGCACCAGGTGACGCGCATCGTGCGCGCGCAAGGCGTGCGGCAGTTGGGCGCGCGCGCCCTCGGCCGGGCCGCGCGGCGGTTCGCCGCGGACGCCGAGGTGTTCCCCGTGCGCCTGGAGGACGTCCGCGCGGCCGACATCTCCGTGCGGCGGCCCGTCGTCGTGCCCGACGTCCCGGCGGACGGGCGGCTGGTCGTGAACTGGGTGAGCACGCCGCCGTCACCGGGGTCCGGCGGGCACACCACGATGTTCCGGCTGATCCGGCACCTGGAGTCGTCGGGGCACACCTGCCGGCTGTACCTCTACGACGTGTACGGCAGCCGTGCGGTGGACCACGAGCCGGTGATCCGGTCGGCGTTCCCCGGCTTCCGCGGCCCGGTGCTCGACGTGTCGGACGGGATGGCCGACGCGCACGCCGTCTTCGCCACCGCGTGGATGACCGCCTACCCGGTGTTCAACGACCCGTGCGCCGGCAGGCGGTTCTACCTGGTGCAGGACTACGAGCCGTGGTTCTTCCCCGTGGGCGGCCTGTCGGCGCTGGCGGAGAACACGTACCGGATGGGGTTCCACGGCTTCACCGCCGGCCGCTACCTGGCGGAGAAGCTGCGCACGTCGGTGGACATGCCGGCGGACTCCTTCGACTTCGGCTGCGACACCGACCGGTACCGGCTGACGCCGGGCGTGCGGCGGGACGGCGTGGTGTTCTACGCCCGGCGGCTGGCTCCGCGCAGGGCGATCGAAATCGGGCTCCTGGCGCTGGAGCTGTTCGCCGAACGGCACCCGGACGTCGCGATCCACACGTACGGCGAGAAGATCGGCAGGCTCGGCCCGCGGCACGTTGACCACGGCCTGGTGACACCCGACCAGCTGAACGACATCTACAACCGGTGCTACGCGGGCCTCACGCTGTCGATGACGAACGTGTCCCTCGTGCCGCACGAGATGCTGGCCGCCGGGTGCCTGCCGGTCGTCAACGACGCCCACCACAACCGCGTGGTGCTCGACAACGACCACGTCCGCTACGCGCCCGCCACCCCGCACGACCTGGCGCGGGCACTGTCCGAAGTGGTCACCGCGCCGGACTTCGACGCGCTCGCGGCGGCGGCGTCCGCTTCGGTGACCGGGCGTTCGTGGGACGCGGCGGGGCACGAGCTGGAGGAGGTGCTCCGGCGGGAGCTGGGGGCGTGAGGCTGTCGGGGGTGTCGTTGCCCGGCGCGAGCCGGTCCGACGTGTGGTCGGCGGGCTTGCGGCTGACCGGAGTGCGGCCGGCGGGTGCGTGGTCGGCGGGCTCGTGCGGTCAGGCCGGGGACGGGGAGGTGGCGTCCGGCACCAGGAGCGTCGCGGGGGTGGCGCCGTCGGCGTCCACCAGGTGCACGGCGGCCCGTTGAGCGTCCCGGGGCACGGCGGCGAACGCGATCCGCTCGTCGTCCAGCCAGGTGGCCTGGTCGTCCACGCCGGCCGTGCCGGGCAGCCTGCGCTCCACGCCGGTCGCGAGGTCGAGCACGGCCAGGTCCCACGGGCCCAGGCGGCCGATGCGCTTCTTGTAGGCGATCTTCGTGCCGTCCGGGGACAGCGACGGGCACTCGGCGTCGCGGCGCAGCGACTCGACGCGGCGGTCCACCAGGTCGCCCTTCACCAGCCACGTGTAGCCGCCCGACGCGAGGGTCGCGTAGAACGTGCGGTCGTCGGCGCCCACCGTCAGGCCCCAGTAGTTGACGTCCTGCGCCTCCCACCGCTTGCCCTCGACGTCGGCGACGAAGCCCTCCAGCGACTCCACGACCTCCCCGGTCGTCACGTCGAGGTAACCCGTGCGGGTCGAAAAACCACCCGGAACGGCGTACGAGTCGCCGGTGACGAACGACGTCCACGACACGATCCGCCCGGACGCGGACACCTTGGCACGGCTGGGAATCCCGGGCAGCGGCACGGACCGGACCACGGCGCCGTCACGCGACACCTCCGCCGCGTACGTCGGCCCCGGCCCCTCCAGTTCGAGGCACACCGCGGTGCCACCGGCCCGGTAGAACCGCTGGCAGGACTGGTCCGTGGCGGTGCGGACGGCCGGGTCGGCCAGGTCCAGCCGCTCGACCCGCGACCTGCCGTCGGCCAGCTCCACGTACATCAGGTCGCCCTCGGCGGACGCCGCCGCGGCCGGCGCGGGGGCCACCGGGCGGCCGTCGAGGACGGCCGCCGTCACGTAGACCGCGCCTGCCACGACGACCAGTACGATGGCGGTCACGGCGAGGGCGGTGCGCCGCGAGCCCAATTCCATCACCACCTGTAACGACAAGGCGCGAGTCGGCCGATTTCAGGGTAACAAGACCTTGCGGGCCTCTACGCAGGGTAAACGCGGATCGGGGAGCGATGGATTTCTGGGGCGCGCTGCGCGTCGTGCGGAGGCGGTGGTACGTCGCCCTGCCGTCCGCGCTCCTCGCCGTCGGACTGGCCGCGGGGATCTTCTTCTCCATCCCCACCCGCTACGAGTCGACCGGCGTGATGGTGCTCACCTCGCCGTCGGCCGGTGGCACGTTCTCCGAGAACGTCTCCCCCGAGGAGGCGATCCGGGTCAACCCGCTGCTCGCGTTCGACAGCAGCCTGTCGACCACGTCGCAGATCATCGCGCAGATCCTGGCCGACCCGAAGACCCGCGAGAAGCTCGGCATCACCAAGGACTCGACGTCCAACTTCACCGCGTCCGGCGGCGGCCAGAACGGGCCGTTCATGTTCGTGGTGACCGACAGCGAGTCACCGGACGAGGCCGAGCGGCTCGTGACCACGGTGCTGGACTTCGCGCGCGCCGAGCTGGAGGGGCAGCAGCGCAAGCTCAACGCGCCGGAGTCGACGTTCATCACGTCGCAGGTGATCGTCAGCCCGACGACGGCCGAGGCGCAGATCGGCGGCAAGGTCCGGTACGCGGGCGCGGCGTTCGTGCTGATGATGCTGGTCACGTTGGCGGCGACGTTCGCGTCGGACAGCGTGATCGCCCACCTGCGTCGTCGGCGTGGGCGCGGGGCTCCTTCGCCCGACGAGGCCGCCCCTTCCGCGGAGAACTCTCCCGCCGCCGCCGTGCCCGCTGCCGCGCCTCCCGCTGAGGTGGCCGAGGCGCAGCCGCCGGCCCCGCCCCGT
>NZ_JBHTLK010000088.1:0-25606 GCF_042678885.1 Saccharothrix hoggarensis | reverse complement strand
CGCGAGCACCGCGCACGGGTCGCCGGCGGAGTGCAGGGCGTCCGCCAACGCGGGCGACGGACCCCACAGCTCGGCCAGCGGAACCCGCAGGTCGCGCAGCTCCGCGGCGGGCACGCCGAACACCGCCGGTCCCACGCCCGGACCGAACCGGACGCCGAACAACGTCCCGGGCCCCATCGACGTCACGTGGCCCACGGTGTCCGGGCCGGCGACGAACAGCTCACCGGTCGCGGTCGAGTAGATGATGTCCGTGCACCCGTCCGGCACGACCCGGCCGACGGCCGCGACGTCCGTGGTCCGCCGCCACAGGCAGGCCAGACCGGGGAACGGGCGTTCCGCGTACACCTCGACGATGGTAGTGGCGGACCGCGCGGGAGGAGGAGGCGCGCGCGGCCCGCCACGGGCACTCAGGTGCCGAACCTGATCCAGTTCACGCTCACGTACGGCGCGGGCTGGCCGCTGGTGAACGTGATGTAGACGTCGTGCGTGCCCGTCACCCCGGAGATGTTCGCGGGCACCGTGCGCCAGCTCTGCCAGCCGCCGGTGTTGGCGATGGCGAAGCTGCCGATGGGCGGCGCGGTGGGGCTGTCGAGCCGCACCTCGACCAGGCCGCTCACCCCGCCGGACGCCCCGGACGCGGCCCGTGCGACGAACTGCGTGGCCGTGCGCGTGCCGAACCGGACGCCGGAGAACCGCAGCGAGTTGCCGTTGCGCAGCTGCGCCACCGTCTGGCCGCCGTCACCCGCCTCGATCACGCCGCCGGACCGCGCCGTCGCCTGCTCGGCCTGGATGTCGGCGAACGCGTCCCAGCCGGTGCCGCCGGGCGGGTTGGTGGTGGTCGTGGTGGTGGGCTGCGTGCCGCCGCCCGCCGTCCACACGGCCACGTAGTCCACCAGCATCGAGTGACCCGGCACGGTCGCCGCGGTCGGTGTCGCGTGACCCGCCACGCCGTTGGGGAACGCGCCGCCGATGGCCAGGTTCAGCAGCAGGAAGTAGCCCGCGTGGCTGGTCATGTTGTTCCACGTGGTCGCGTCGAACTGGCTCTGGTTGACGCTGTGGAACTGCTGCCCGTCGACGTACCAGCGGAACGCCTTGGGCGAGGAGCTCTCGTCCCACTCGAACCGGTAGGTGTGGAACGCCGACTGGCACGTCGCGCCGGGGCACGTCCGGCTCGCGCCGAGGCCGTTGGTCTCGTTGCACGGCCCGCCGGGGTTCACGCCGCAGTGCAGCACGCCCCACACGGAGTTGATGCCGTTGACGTTCTCCATGATGTCGAACTCGCCGATGGCGGGCCAGTTCCAGTAGTTGCCGCGGTAGGGCGAGCCGAGCGCCCAGAACGCGGGCCAGTAGCCGAGCGCGGCCTGGCCGGTGACGTTCGGCATCTGGATGCGGCCCTCGATGGCGAGCTTGCCGCCCGCCGGCGGCTTGAAGTTCGCGCGCTGGGTCTCGATGCGGGCGGACGTCCAGTTGCCCGCGCCGTCGCGCAGGGCGGTGATGCGCAGGTTGCCCGCGCCGTCGAGCTTGATGTTGTTCGTGCTGTTGGTGTAGTTCTGGATCTCGCCGGTGCCCCAGTTCCCGGGTCCGCCGGGGTAGCCGTGGCCGAGGTCGAAGATCCAGTTCGCGGACGACGGCAGGGTGTTCGCGGCGCCGGTGAAGTCGTCGCTCCACTGGAGCGACCAGCCCGGCGGGGTCGGCGGCACCGCGGCGTTCGCCGACATGCCGGCGATCGCGAGCGGTACCGCGGTGATCAGGGCGACGGCGGTCGCCAGGACGCGTCGTCGGTTGCGGCTGAACTCCACGCGTGACCTCCTTGTCACTGTGTTCGGCACGACAACGAATTCCGTCGCCCATTCATGAGAGCGCTCTCATGATGATCCTTCAAGCGACCGAACGGCCCAAACCGCCCTACTTGGCGTCCGCGTAGCTGTCCACCGGCACCGCTTTGAGCGGGAACCGGACCGGCGTCGCGCCGAACACCAGCCGGGACGCCTCCTCGCCCGCCGCCGTCACCTCGGCGCACACCGCCTCCGCCAGGTCGGCCGGGCAGTGCACCAGCACCTCGTCGTGCTGGAAGAACACGAGGTGCGCGCCGCGCGCCGACCGGTGCAACCGCCGCCGCAACGCGCCGAGCAGCGCCGCCGTCCAGTCCGCCGCGCTCGCCTGCACCACGAAGTTGCGGGTGAACCGGCCCCAGTCCCGCGCCGCCCGCCGCGACTGCCGCACCGCGTCCTCGCTGTCGTCGGTGTTGCCGATCGCGTCACGCCACGCGTCGGACGGCAACGGGCTCGTGCGGCCGAGCCGGGACCGCACCATCCGGCCCTGCTCGCCCGCCAGCGCCGCCGCCTCCACGTACCCCACGGCTTCGGGGAACCGACGGCGCAGCACCGCCATCGCGGGCCCCGCGCCACCGCCCGTGCCGCCGTACATGGCCGACAGCATGGCCAGCTTCGCCTTGCCGCGGTCCCCGTCGAACGCCTCCGCGGCCAGCGTCGTGTACAGGTCGTCGTCCGACGACACCTCGGTGAACCGGTGGTCGTCCGACAACGCCGCCAGCACCCGCGGCTCCAGCTGCGCCGCGTCCGCCGCCACGAGCTTCCAGCCCGGGTCGGCCCGCACCGCCGTGCGCAGGGTGCGCGGGATCTGCAACGCCGCACCGCCCCGCGTCGCCCACCGCCCGGACACGACGCCGCCCACCACGTAGTCCGGCCGGAACCGCCCGTCCGCCACCCACGAGTCCAGCCACGACCAGCCGTGCGCCACCCACAGCCGGGCCAGTTCCTTGTACTCCAGCAGCGGCGCCACCGCCGGGTGGTCGACCTGCTTGAGCACCCACGCGCGCGCCGACGGGACGTCGATGCCCTCCCGCGCGAACGCCTTCACGATGCCCGGCGGGTGGTCCGGGTTGACCTGCCGGCCGCCGAACGCCGCCGTGATCCGGTCGGCCAGCTCCACCAGCCGGGCCGGCCGGGCGCCGTTCGGCGGACGCGGCCCGAGCATGTCCACCAGCAGCCGCTCGTGCACGTCCTCCCGCCACGGCAGGCCGAAGTGCGTCATCTCCGCGGCGGCCAGCGCGCTCGCCGACTCGGCCGCGAACAGCAGGCGCAGGCCGTCGGCGTGCCCCAGCGTCGCCACCACCCGTTGCTGCTCCCGGTGCACCGCGACGACCGCGTCCAACGGGTCGGTGTCGCCGGGCAGCGGTTGCCGCTCGGGCTCGAACAACGTCGGCTGGGTGTCGCGCTTGCGCGGCCCGTGGTCGTCCGGCACGGGCAGCCCGCGCAGCCGCGCGACCGCGGCCCCCAACCCGCGCGGCTCGCGGTGCCGGCCCTGGTAGGCCAGCACCAGGTACTCGGCGTGCGACAGGTCCTGGCACCGCTCCACCCGGACGCCGCGCGCCAACAGGTCGGGGTAGACCTCGGTCGTGTCCGCCAACACCCACCGGGGTCTGTGCCGGGCCTCCAGTTCGGACACCGCCGCCGCCAGGTCCGCCGTCTCCACCACCGGCCCCTCGGGCGCCCCGGCGTCGGAGAGCACGCGCAACCGTCCCGCGTTCTCCGCGTGCGACACCAGGGCGACGAGCATGCCGCTGATTGTGCAGGCAACCCCCGACAAAACCGGCCTCGGCGAAACCGTCGGGCTAGGCGACGACCCGGCCGCGCGACACCACCGCGCCCGGCCGCCGGAGCACGGCGGGCACGGCCCTCGGGTCCGCCGGGTACGCGGTGAGGTCGGCGGGCGCGCCTTCGACGTGGTTCGGCAACCCGAGCCAGGCGCGCGCGGTCCAGCTCGCGGCGCCCACCGCGGTCGCGGGCGGCAGGCCGGCGCGGATCAGGCAGTCCACCTCGTCGGCCACCACGCCGAACGCGGAGCGGTCGGTGCCCGCGAGCACGGTGACGCCGGCGTCGTGGGCGTCGGCGACCCGTTCGACCATGGTCCGGTAGCCCGCGAGCCAGAGCCGGTCGCGCGGCCGTCCCCGCTCCTCCCTCCAGCCCGCGGACTCGGCGAACGTCGTGAGCGTGGGGACGTACGCGGCGCCGTGCCCGGCCATGAGGGGTATCGCCTCGGCGGGCATGCCCATGCCGTGCTCGACCGAGTCGACGCCCGCGGCGGCGGCGTTGAGCGCGCCCCGGCTCGACTGGGCGTGCGCCGCAACGCGTCCGCCGGCCGACCGCACCGCCGCCACGACGTCGCGCAGCAGGTCCGCCGGCACGGGCTCGTCCTCGAAGTCCCAGTCGCAGAACACCTTGCACCACCCGGTCCGCGTGGCGTCGGCCACCGCCTCGGCGACCAGGTCGTCCACCACGACGTGGAACGGGGCGTGGTCGGACAGCCCGGACCACGCCAGCCACCGCCCGCCGCCCACCATGCGCGGCAGGCGCGGGTCGTCGGGGATCTCGGCGGACGCGGACAGGCCGGGGAACCGCAGCGCCGTCACGCCCGCGCGCAGGTGGTCGAGGCAGTGGGCGGTGAAGTCGGCCGCGTCGAAACCGCCGTCGTACGACGAGCCGGGGTGGGTGTGGACGTCGACCAGGCCCGGCAGCAGGTAGCCGCCGTCGACGACGGTCGTCCAGTCGCCGGACGGCCGCTCGAACGTCACGCGGTCGCCCAGGACCCACAGGTCGCGGGGCTCGTCGTCGGGCAGCAGAACGCCCCGGAAGTGGAGAGGCACGAGCTCAGCCTCCCACTTCCGGGGCCACGCCCTACCCCGTGGTGATCAGCGAGCGCAGGAAGAAGGCCACGTTCGCGGGACGCTCGGCGAGCCGCCGCATGAAGTAGCCGTACCACTCGTCGCCGTACGGGACGTACACGCGCATCCGGTGGCCGGCGGCGGCGATGCGGCGCTGCTCGTCGGGCCGGATGCCGTAGAGCATCTGGAACTCGTAGCTGTCCCGCGGCCGGTCCTTGGCCAGCTCGGTGGCGATGGCGATCAGCCTCGGGTCGTGCGAGGCCACCATCGGGTAGCCCTCGCCCGCCATCAGGACCTTCAGGCAGCGCACGTACGACAGGTCGACGTCCGCCTTGTCCTGGAACGCCACCGACGCGGGCTCCTTGTAGGCGCCCTTGCACAGCCGCACGCGCGACCCGGCGTGCGCCAGGTCCCGGCAGTCCTGCTCGGTCCGCCTCAGGTACGCCTGGAGCACCGCGCCCACCCACGGGAAGTCGACCCGCAGCTCGTGGAGGATGCCGAGCGTCGAGTCGGTCGTGGTGTGGTCCTCCATGTCGAGGGTGACCGTGGTGCCGACCGCGCCCGCCGCCGCGCAGATCCGGCGGGCGTTCTCCAAGGCGATCTTCTCGCCGTCCACGGGCAGGAACTGGCCCACCGCGGACAGCTTCACCGACACCTCGGCCCGGTCGGTGTGCCCGGCCAGTTCGAGGCGGCGCAGCAGGTCCAGGTACGCCTCCACGGTGGCCGTGGCCTGCTCCGCGTCCCTGGTGTCCTCGCCCAGGTGGTCCAGCGTGACGTACCGGCCGTCGGCCAGCACCTCGCCGGTGGTGGCGACGGCCGCGTCGACGTCGTCGCCGGAGATGAAGCGCTTGACGACCGGCCGGGTCAGCGGCGTGCGTTCGACCAGCTCGCGGATCGCCTCGGATCGCGAGGCGGCGAGCAGCGTGGAGCGGAGCATGATCACCCCTGGTGCGGGTAGCGGTAGGAGGTGGGAGCCGCGAACGTCTCCTTGATGGACCGCGGGCTGACCCAGCGCAGCAGGTTGTGCACGGAGCCCGCCTTGTCGTTCGTGCCCGACGCCCGCCCGCCGCCGAACGGCTGCTGGCCGACGACCGCGCCGGTCGGCTTGTCGTTGACGTAGAAGTTGCCCGCGGCGAACCGGAGCTCGTTCTGCGCGTGGACGATGGCGGCCCGGTCCCGCGCGATGATCGCGCCGGTCAGGGCGTACGGCGCGGCGTTCTCCATCTGCTTGAGCACGGTGTCGTAGTCCGAGTCCTCGAACACGTGCACCGCCAGCACCGGCCCGAAGTACTCGGTCGTGAACACCTCGTGCGTCGGGTCGCTGCCCAGCAGCACGGTCGGCCGCACGAAGAAGCCCTCGGAGTCGTCCGCCGTGCCGCCCGCGACGACCTCCAGCCGGTCGTCCTCGTGCGCGGCCTTGAGCACGCCGGACAGCTTGTCGAACGAACGCCGGTCGATGACCGCGCCCATGAAGTTCGACAGGTCCGTGACGTCGCCCATCGTCAGCGACTCGACGTCGGCGAGGAAGTCGTCCTTCACCCGGTTCCACACCGAGCGCGGGATGTACGCGCGGGACGCGGCCGAGCACTTCTGGCCCTGGTACTCGAACGCGCCGCGGACCAGCGCGGTGCGCAGCACGTCGACGTCGGCCGACGGGTGCGCGAGCACGAAGTCCTTGCCGCCGGTCTCGCCGACGACCCGCGGGTACGAGCGGTAGTGGGCGATGTTCGCGCCGACCTGGCCCCACAGGTGCTGGAACGTGCGGGTGGACCCGGTGAAGTGGATGCCCGCGAGGTCCGGGTCGGCCAGCGCCACCTCGGACACGGCCAAGCCGTCGCCGGGCAGCAGGTTGATCACGCCGGGCGGCAGGCCGGCCTCTTCGAGCAGCCGCATGGTGAGGTGCGCGGCGAAGCTCTGCGTCGGCGACGGCTTCCACAGCACCACGTTGCCCATCAGGGCCGGGGCGGTGGGCAGGTTGCCGGCGATCGCGGTGAAGTTGAACGGCGTGATCGCGTAGACGAAGCCCTCCAGCGGGCGGTGGTCCGTGCGGTTCCACACGCCGGGGGACGACTGCGGCTGCTCTTCGAGGAGCTTCCGGCCGAACGAGACGTTGAAGCGCCAGAAGTCGATCAGCTCGCACGCGGCGTCGATCTCCGCCTGGATCGCGGTCTTCGACTGGCCGAGCATGGTGGCCGCGTTGAGCGTGGCCCGCCACGTGGTCGCGAGCAGGTCGGCGGCGCGGAGGAGGATCGCGGCGCGGTCGTCGTAGGACATCGCGCGCCACGCGGGCGCGGCTTCCCTGGCGGCGGCGATGGCGTCCCGGGTGTCCTGCTGCGTGGCGCCGTGGAGGGTGCCGAGGACGGCGCGGTGGTTGTGCGGCTGCACGACGTCGAAGCGCTCGCCGCCGCCGACCCGCTGCTCACCGCCGATGGTGAGGGTCAGCTCGACGGGCTCCTTGGCCAGCTCGGCCAGCTTCGCCTGCAACTGCGCCCGTTCCGGGGTGCCGGGGGCGTAGCCGAGGACGGGCTCGTTCACCGGTGCGGGGACCGAGGTCACGGCATCCACAAGCAGCTCCTTCGCCACAGGGTTGGGTTCCCCAACGGTAGGACTTCCGACCATGCGCGCCGTTGTCCGCACGTCTAGGCTTGGCGCTCCGCCGTTGTACGAATGGACAAGAAGTGAGCCTCCGGCAGGTCTTGATCGCGCTCGGCGACCCGCTGGTCGAGGTGCAGGTCGCGCCGCACGGGCTGGAGGCCGACGTCCTCGACGTCGTCATCCTCGACCCCGACGACACGCCGGACGTGCGTCCGGGCGACCTCGCCCTGGTCATCGGCGCCCGCGGACGGGCCGCGCTGCCGCTGGTCCGGGCCGCCGCGGCCGGGGGAGCGGTGGCGGTGGCGGTCAAGGTGGACACGCCGTCGCCCGTGCTGCGGCAGGCGGCGGCGGACGCGGGCGTGGCGCTGCTCGCCGTGCGGCCGGAAGTCCGCTGGGAACACCTCGAAGCGCTGGCCAGGGGTGTCGTGCACAACGCCAGGGTGACGGCCGACGCGGGCGCGGGCGAAGTCCTCGGCGACCTGTTCGGCCTCGCCCAGACCATCGCCTCGCTGACCGGCGGCATCGTCAGCATCGAGGACACCGCGAGCCGCGTGCTGGCCTACTCCCGCTCCACCGACGAGGTGGACGAGCTGCGCCGGCTGTCCATCCTCGGCCGCCAGGGCCCCGAGCCGTACCTGAAGATGCTCCGCGAGTGGGGCGTCTACCAGCGGCTCCGGTCCGGCGAGGACGTCGTCCGCATCGACGAGCGGCCCGAGCTGGGCATCCGCCGCCGCATCGCCGTCGGCATCCACGCGGGCACGCAGCCGCTGGGCACGATCTGGGTGCAGGAAGGGGCCACGCCGCTCACCGAGCAGGCCGAACGGGCACTGCTCGGCGCGGCCCGCGTCACCGCGCTGCACCTGGTCCAGCAGCGGGAGCCCGCCGCCGCGTTCCGGGAGAACCTGCTCGCGGCCCTGCTCGACGGCCGGATGGACGCCGGCGCGATCGCCGAGCAGATCGGGGCCGACCCGGACAAGCCCGCCGCCGTCGTCGTCTTCGCCCTGCGCGGCCAGGAGCACCACGACCGCACCCAGCACGAGCTGCGGCGCGCCGAGATGACCAGCCTGATCTCGGTGCACGCCGCCGCGTACCGGCGCAGCGCCCTGGTCAGCCAGCAGAGCGGCCGCACGTACGCGCTGCTCACGGACCTGCCGCCGAAGGCGCCGCTGCTCACCCTGACCAGGGAGATCGTGGCCGCCGCCCGCAAGCACATGGGCCTGCGGGTGCAGGGCGCGATCGGCTCGACCGTGCCCACGGTGGACGAGGTGATGATCTCGCGGGACGAGGCCGACCGCGTGCTCGACGCCATGTCGCGCGACCTCGACGCCGACGTCGCCACCCTGGAGGACGTGCGGTCGCGCGTCCTGATCAGCGAAACGCTCGCCCTGCTGGCGGACCACCCGCGCATCCGCGACCCGCGGCTCGCCGGACTGGATGGGGAACTGGCCCGTTCACTATTGGCCTACCTCGATGAATTCGGTGATGTGAAAAGTGCGGCCGCGAAGTTGCACGTCCACCCCAACACCCTCCGGTACCGGGTCCGACGTGCGGCGGAGCTGGGCGGATTCGATCTGGACGACCCGTTGCTCCGGTTGTTCGCCCAGTTGCAACTCAGGCTGACCTGAGCCCGAGGCGGTTCGCGCCGTACCCTCCGGGAGTGAGCACCCAAGCCCGCGGCAGCGACTTCGCTGAATTGTCCAGGTTGGTCAAGCAGCAAGGTCTGCTCGACCGGCGCATCGGTTTCTACATGACTTACCTGGTCTGCGTCCTCGCGGCCTTCGCCCTCACCGCGGCCGCCGTGGTGCTGATCGGCGACTCGTGGTGGCAGCTCGTGCCGGCCGCCGTCCTCGCCGTCGTCTACACCCAGATCGCGTTCCTGGGCCACGACGCCGGCCACCGGCAGGTGTACGCGAGCGGCAAGGCGAACCACACCATGGGCCTGCTGCTCGGCAACCTCCTCGTCGGCGTCGGGTTCGGCTGGTGGATGGGCAAGCACAGCCGCCACCACGCCAACCCGAACCACGAGGACGAGGACCCGGACGTCGACATCTCCGTCCTCGCGTTCAGCGCCGAGCAGGCGCAGCGCAAGCGCGGCTTCTTCCGGCTCGTGGTGAAGCACCAGGCGTGGCTGTTCTTCCCGCTGCTGCTGCTCGAAGGCTTCAGCCTGCACATCATCAGCACGGCCGCGGCGGCGCGCCGCGAGGTCAAGGGCTGGCGGCTGGAGCTGGTGCTGCTGGCCGTGCACGTCGTCGTCTACCTGACCGCGGTGTTCCTGGTGATGTCCCCGCTCAAGGCGCTGGTCTTCATCGCCGTCCACCAGGGCCTCTTCGGCGTCTACATGGGCATCTCGTTCGCGCCCAACCACAAGGGCATGCCGGTGCTCCAGGCGGGCCACCAGCTCGACTTCCTGCGCAAGCAGGTGCTGACCTCCCGCAACGTGACCGGCGGCTGGTTCACCGACTTCCTGCTCGGCGGCCTGAACTACCAGATCGAGCACCACCTGTTCCCGAGCATGCCGCGACCGCACCTGCGCCGCGCGCAGGCGCTGGTCCGCGACTTCTGCCACCGCCAGTCGGTGTCCTACGCCGAGTGCGGCCTGTTCACGTCGTACGGGTACGTCCTGAAGTACCTGCACGAGGCGGGAGCTGAACTGCGCGGTACAGGAAAGCTCGCTCCAGCAGCGTCCAGCTAGTCGTCGTCACCAGGTAGACGCCCGCCGCCAGCGGCAGCACGGCGGCGACGAGCACGGTCCCGAACGGCAGGAGCCGCAGCAGCCTCGCGAACGGCGGCTGCGGCCCGCCGTTGTCCCGGGCGATCGCCGCCTGCCACCGGGACGTCGCGAACGCGATCCCGGTGAGCACCGCGAACAGCGCGAGGAACACGGGCGTGTGCGCCCACGTGCCGAACCAGTGCGCGCCCAGCGGCACGCCGAGCAGCGTGCCGTCCAGCAGCGGGTTCGGCGTGGTGACCAGCCGGTACACCACCATGAAGAACGGCGCCTGCACCAGCGCGGGCAGGCAGCCGGCCAGCACGGACGTGCCGTTGGACCGGTACAGCTCCAGCGTCTTCTCCTGGAGCCGGACCTTGTCCTTGCCGTACTTCTCGGTGAGCTGCCGCAGCTCGGGCGCGAGCGCGGCACGGGCCTTCTCGCCGCGCACGGCGGCACGGCTGAGCGGGTGCATGAGCAGTCGGACGACGACGGTGAACGCGACGATGGCCAGGGCGGGCGTGGCGAACCCGGCCAGGGCTGAGCCCAGGGCGTGGAACAAGGGAAGAACTCCGTCCTCGGAGCAAGCGGAACAGGGGCCTCAGGGAGTGAGGCCGAGTCCGGGTGCCCGGGGACGGGGACGGCCCGCCGCGTCGGGGTCGCGCAGCCGCAGGAACGCGGCGCGCAGCGACTTCTCGCGGATCGACAGCGACCGCACCCACGCGGGCGCGGCGAGCACCGCCGGCGCGGAGGTGAGCAGCAGCACGACCAGCGCCACGGCCGTCACGGCGGCCAGCAGCTCGGTGGGCGTGTGCAGGAGGGTCAGCGCGTAGAGCGCCGGCAGGTGGAGCGCGAGCAGCAACCGCAGCCTGGCCACACCCACCCCCTCGGACGTCACCGCCGGTCTTCCCCACCGACTGTACCGATCAGCGCCGGCCTGGTGGGGTGGTCGTAGCGGACCGTCACGTCGGCGTGCGGCTCGTACGAGGCGTAGGCGGGCAGCGTCCACCGCCACTCGGCGGGCAGTTGCCGTTCGAGGGCGCCCGGCGACAGCCACAGGTGCACGGTCAGCTCCGCCGGCAGCCACTTGTCGAGCAGCAGGGTGCCGTCGACCAGCAGCACGCCGCCCGCGCCGAGCGTCGCGTAGTCGGCCCGGTGCGCCCGGTCCGTCGCCGCGTTCCACAGCGCGGGCAGCACCCGGCCCGACCCGCCGGGGTCGAGCGGTTCCAGCACCTCGCGGACCAGCCCGCCGACGTCCAGCCACGCGTCGCGGAACGAGTCCGGGTCCTGGTGGCCGTGCTCCAGCCGCACGGACGCGGGCCGCAGGAAGTCGCCGGCCGACACCCGCAGCACCGGACGTCCCAGCGCCCGCAGCGGCTCCACCAGGGCGTCCGCCAGCTCGCCCGGCCTGGTCGGCACGGCGCCGTCGAGCAGCACCCGCGCCCACGTGTCGCGCGGCACCGCGTCGATCCGCCCGACCAGCTCGTCCACGAGGGTCCGCGGCGTCAGGGGGACGACCTTCACGGCACCGGGTAGTCCGCCCAGCCGTCCGGCAGCACCGGCACCGGCCAGTCGGGGTCGGGCTCCCACGACGCCCACGCCTGGTCCCACCACGTCGTGCCGGCGGTCAGCATCGCCTCGACCTCCTTGCCGGTGGCGCGGATGGCCTCGGCCTGCGCGGCGGAGTACTTGCCCGCGGCGACCTGCTCCTCGAACTCGTCGCGGTCCTTCTCCACCCAGCCGCCCTCGGCGGGCACCCAGTAGTCCAGCTCGTGGTCGAGCGTGTCGAACCCGAGCGGCGTGCGGCGGAACGGGTCCTGGAGGTTGAGGTACCAGCCGTGGAACCGGCGGTCCGGACCCGTCCAGTACAGGTCGACGGAGTAGGCGTCGCCGGGCCGGTGCATCTGGAGCTTGCCGTGGCCGCGCCAGTGCGCGTTGCCCGCGACCTGCCAGCCGTGCGGCCAGTGGTGCGGCGGGAACCCGAACCGCACACCGGGCACGGTGAACACGACGAGCAGGTCCGGCCCGTCCTCGACGACCCTGGTCGGCGTCACCGCCCACGGCTTGCCGTGCAGCACCTCGCGCCGCAGCGCCACGTCACCCGGTCGGAAGTACCCCATGACGATCACCCTAGGCGAGCGCGCGGCGCAGCCGGCCCGCCGCCACCTCGCGGCGCGGGTCCGTCCGGGGCATGAGCCGGACCAGCCGCTCCAGCACGGTCACGTCGTCCGACACCAGGCCGAACGCCCACAGCGCCTCGACGTCCCCGCGTTCCAGCACGCCCCGCCGCACCGCCGCGCCCAGGTCTTCCCGCTCCTCGCGCACCACGGGCGCCTCGGACCGGGGGAGGAGGTCGCCCCGGTACGCCGCCGCGGCCACGCCCACGTCGCCGACGCGCAGCGCCTCGCGCACCGCCAGGAAGTCGCCGCGCACGTCGGCCGACAGCCGGTACGGCCTGGTCAGCAGCACCCGGCCGAGCTGCGCGCGCAGCCGGTGCAGCTCGGCGCGCACCGTCGTCGGGTTGCCGCGCTCGCCGTACAGGTGCAGCGCCAGCTGCTCGGCGGTCAGCCCGCGCGGGTGCAGCGCCAACGCCGCCAGCAGCTCCGCGTGCCGCAGCGACAGCGGCAGCGCCCGCCCGTCCAGCGAGCCGGTCGAGCCGCCCAGGAACCGCAGCGACAGCACGGGTCTTCGCGCGGTCCGGCGTGGCACCCGGAGCAGGTACCCCTCGTCCAACGGCTCCAGGACCGCTTCCCGCCCGTCGGCCAACCGCACCCGGTCGCCCGTCACGTCCACCCGCGGGCCGCTGGGGCCGTGCGGGCCGTCCGGTTCGAGCACGGTGTCCGGCGTGGCGGCCAGCACGCGGCCGGTGGGGCTCAGCAACGCGCCCGGCTCGCCGCGCAGGCCGATCAGGTGCCGCATGTTCACCGCGCGCAGCCGCTCGTCACGGGCGGCGAGCCGCAGCTGCAACTGGCTCTCCGCCAGCCGGGCGGCGGCCGACACCAGCGCCACCATCGTCGGGTGCGTGCTGCGCAACGGCCCGCTCACGTCCACCACGCCGATCGTGCGGCCGGTGTCGGGGTCGCGCACGGGGCTCGCCGCGCAGGTCCACCCGTGGTAGGCCCGCACCAGGTGCTCGGCGGAGTGCACGGTCACCGACCGGCCGACGGCCAGCGCCGTGCCCATCGCGTTGGTGCCGATGGACGGCTCGCTCCAGCACGCGCCCTCGGTCAGCCGGACCCGTTCGGCCAGGCCGCGCACCGACGTCGCGCCCTCGCACCACAGGATGTTGCCGTCCGCGTCCGCGATGATCATCACGTGCTCGGCCTCGTCGGCGACGCTCACCAGCGTCTCGCGCAGCACCGGCAGCGCGACCGAGAGCGGGTGCGCACCGCGCCGGTCGACCACCTCGTCCCGGTCGAGCACGACGGGCGGTTCGTGCCGGTCCGGGTCGACCCGCGCGGCCAGCGACCGCCGCCACGACTCCACGATCAGGGGACGCGCGTCGCGTGCCCGGTCCCCGCTCAGCACCGCCTCGCGGGCGTGCGCGAGCCGTCGCGGGTCCGGTTGCATGGCGCCTCCCGGACCAGGATGGCGTGACCGCGCCGGTCGCGGCAACCCGGCGCTGAACCGTTCGGGTGCAACGCCACTGCAACGTTGTGCCGTCCACGCTGCTGCCCGCGACGAACCCGACCGACGCGACGACGACGACGTGGGAGACCAGATGGCGAGGTACGCGGCGCCCGGTGAGCGGGGCAGCGTGGTGTCGTACCGGAGCCGGTACGACCACTTCATCGGCGGTGAGTACGTGCCGCCCGCCAAGGGCCGGTACTTCGCCGACCCCACGCCGGTGACCGGCGAGCCGTTCACGGAACTGGCGCGGGGCACGGCCGAGGACGTGGACCGGGCGTTGGACGCGGCCCACGGCGCGGCCCGCGCGTGGGGCCGCACGTCGGCCGCCGAGCGCGCGAACGTGCTCCACGAGGTCGCCGACCGCGTGGAGGACCACCTCGACGCGCTGGCCGTCGCCGAGACGTGGGACACCGGCCGCCCGGTCGGCGAGACGCTGGCGGTCGACCTGCCGTCGGCGGTGGAGCACCTCCGCTACTGCGCGGGCCTGGTCCGGGTGCGGGAGGGCGGCATCACGCCGGTCGGCGACGACGTCGTGGCCTACCGCTACCCCGAGCCGCTCGGCGTGGTCGGCCGGCTCGTCGCGCCGGACTTCCCCCTGCTCACGGCGGTGCGGGAACTCGCGCCCGCGCTGGCCGCGGGCAACGCCGTCGTGCTGAAGCCCGCCGAGCAGACCCCGGCGTCGATCCACGTCCTGGTGGGGCTGATCGCCGACCTGCTGCCGCCCGGCGTGGTCAACGTCGTCAACGGCTTCGACATCGGGGCGGGTCGGGCGCTGGCGGCCAGCCGGCGGGTCGCCGCGATGCCGTTCGGCTCCGGCGCGGACGACGGCGGCAGCTGCCCGAACATCTTCTTCGCCGACGTGGCCGCCCGGCGCGACGCGTTCCACGACCGGGCGCTGACGGGGTTCGCCGCGTTCGCCCGCGACCGCGGCGAGCCGTTCCGCGCGCTGGTGCAGAGCACCGTCCACGACGAGTTCCTGGCCGACGCCGTGGAGCGCACCAAGGCGTTGGCGATGGGGCACCCGCTGGACACCGCGACGGTGATCGGCGCGCAGACCACGCGCGACCGGCTCGACCGGATCATGTCGGCGATCGTGGCCGCCCGCGCCGACGGCGCGCGGGTGCTGTGCGGCGGCGAGCGCGCGGACCTCGGCGGCGAGCTGTCCGGCGGCTACTACGTCACGCCGACGGTCTTCGCGGGCGACGTCCGGGGCCGGGCGCACCGGGACGAGCCGGTCGGCCCGGTCGTGTCCGTGACCGCGTTCGACGACGTCGACGACGCGGTGAAGATCGCCAACGAGACGGCGCGCGGCGCCGGCGCGGGCGTCTGGTCGCGGGACACCGGTGTGGCGTGCCGGGTCGGCCGGCAGCTGCACGCCCGCCGGGTCTGGGTGAACAACGCGCCGCGGCTGCTCGGCGGCGAGACGTGCCGCGTCACGCTCGACCCGTACCAGCGGACCAGGACCCTGCTGGTGCGCGACCGGGTGTGAGGCACGTCGGCGCGCGTCCGGGCGGCGGGGTGCCCGGACGCGCGCGACCTTCACCTCCTCCAGGGCACCTGCGGTGAGGCGTAGTAGTTCACGCCCAGCACGTCCCACCGGTCGGCCTGCGCGGCCAGCCGGACCTTGAACCGGTCCCAGTCGTGCGTCGACCACGGCGACCAGGCCAGCTCCGCGATCGCGGGCAGGCGCGGGAACGCCAGGAACTCCAGCTCGGCGCTGTTCGTGATGGTCTCGCTCCACAGCGGTGCCTCGACGCCGCGCACGGCGTCCGCGGGCAGCCCCTCGATGTACGCGCCGGGGTTCCAGTCGTACGCGTCCTGCACGTCGGTGTACCCGGCCCAGCTCAACCCCAGCTTGGTGTTGGCGTCGTACTTCATGTCCAGGTACGCCTTGGTGGCGGGCGACAGCACGATCCGGCTGCCCCGCGCGGCGGCCGCGACCATGTCCGGCGCGACCGTCTTCGTGCCCCAGAACTGCGGCACGGCCGACGCGGGCGGACCGGCCTTCACGAACTCGTGCCAGCCGGTGGCCGTCTTGCCGTGCTTCTCCACCAGGGGCAGGACCTTGTCGATGAACAGGTCGAAGTCCGGGTCGGTCGTGGCGTGCGCCTCGTCGCCGCCGATGTGCAGGTACTCGCCCGGCGTCAGCGCGGCGACCTCGCGGAGCACGTCGTCGACGAACTCGTAGGTGATGTCCTTGGCGATGCACAGGGAGCTGAAGCCGACGTCGATGCCGGTGTAGAGGGGCGGCGCGACGCCGTCGCAGTTCAGCTCCGGGTACGACGACAGCGCGGCGTTGGTGTGGCCCGGCATGTCGATCTCCGGGATCACGGTGATGTGCCGTGCGGCGGCGTACGCGACGAGGTCCCGGTACTGCTCCTGCGTGTAGTAGCCGCCGGGGCCGCCGCCGACCTCCGTGCTGCCGCCGTGGGCGGTGAGGTTCGGCCAGCTCTTGATCTCCAGCCGCCAGCCCTGGTCGTCGGTCAGGTGCAGGTGCAGCCGGTTGACCTTGTACAGCGCGATCTGGTCGATGTACCGCTTGACCTCGTCGACGCTGAAGAAGTGCCGCGCCACGTCGAGCATCGCGCCGCGGTGGGCGTAGCGCGGGTAGTCCAGCACCCGGCCGCCGGGCACTACCCACGGCCCGCGCTGCCTGGTCTTCGCCTCCACCTCGGCGGGCAGCAGCTGCCGGAACGTCTGCACGCCCGCGAACAGCCCGGCCGCCGTCCTGGCCCGGATCACCGCGCCCCGCCCCGTCACGTCGAGCTGGTAGCCCTCCGCGCCGACGGCCGGGTCCGCGCCGACGAGCAGCAGCGAGATGTGCCGGCCGGACGCGCCGGGCACGACCGGCAGCCGGTAGCCCGTCGACGGGCGCAGCACGCCCGCCAGGTACTCGCCGACCTGCCGGGCCTCGACCGAGCCGGGTTGCGTGTGGATCTTGGTGTCCGCGCCGAGCGTGAAGCTCACGCCGGGCCGCGGGGTGACTGCGACGGGGGCGGGCACGATGTGCTGCAACGACGTCTCCGGAGTGGCGTGGGCGGGGGCCGCCGTCGCCACCGCGCCGGCGAACACGAGCGCGGTGAGCGCGCGACCGAGCCCGCGCCGTCGGGCGCCTTGTTGGGGAAGCACTGACGTTCCTCCTGGTCAGCGTGGAGCACCGGGCGGCGGCACCGCCACCGTGTCAGCCGCACCAGGAGGTGTCAAGGTCCAGACCAATCAGTGCAGGCTGGGCTTGCCCAGATCCCGCCAGACGGCCGGGAAGCGCTCCTCCACCCGCCGCGCCGCCGCCGTCTCCAGCCCGTGCAGCAGGCCGAACGTGAAGCCGTTCTCCCCGTCGAGCTGGGCCTTCGCGCCCAGCTCCCGCAGCACCGGCCGGGCCACCACGCTGTCCTGGTGCTCGCCCAGCAGCTCCTGCACCGCCTTCACCTTCTTGTGGTACTTCGCGGCCCGCTTGCCGAACACCGGCTCGGACACCTCCACCGCGTACCGCAACCGCTTCGCCGCCTTGCGCGCCTCGTGCAGCGCGTCGTCGTCGTGCGCGTTCCCGGCCCGCTTGGCGAGCCTGCGGTAGGTCTTGGTCACCAGCTCCGGCAGCGCCTTCTTCGCCTTCTCGGACGCCGCCGGCGTGAACGGCGGGTCGGCGATCATCGCGTCGACCGCGTCCAGCAGCGCGAAGTACCGCTCGCTGTTCAGCGCGGCGAGGGCCGACTCGTGCGCGGCGGTCTCCAACGACGAGAAGTGCCGCACCAGCTGGGCCCGCACGGGCCCGAGCACCAGGTCCCCGTCGAGCGCCGCGAGGCCGTCCTCGAACCGCGCCCGCAGCACTTCGAGGTCGCGCGCCTCGCCGAGCGTGCCCGCGAGCCACTTCAGCTCGTCGGTCAGCTCGCGCGTGTCGTCCCGGTCCACGATCGAGCCGAACGCCTGGAGCGCGCTGCGCATCCGCCGCGTCGCCACGCGCATCTTGTGCACGCCCTCGTCCTCGCCCCGGCGCACCCTCGGGTCCTCGTGCTTCAGCGCGTCGGCCTGCTCGCGCAGGTACGCCAGCACGACGTCGCCGGCGGACTTGCCGCCCGCCCTGCCGGGGGCCGGGGGCGTGGTGGCGGCGATCCGGTCGGCCAGCAGCCGGGTCAGCTTCGCCGACGACGCGGACCGCGCGATCCCGCTCTCCGCCAGCCGCGCCTCGACCAGGTCCAGCAGCGCCACGTCACCGCGTTCGCCCAGCTCGACCTCGATCTCCCGCCACGAGTCGACGGGCGTGTCGTCGCCGCCGAGGGCCTGCCCCGACACCAGGTCCTCGACCACCTCGGCCAGCAGCCGGCCCTTGTCGTCCACCAGTTGCCGGCGGTGCCGCGTGGTCCGGATGCGGGCGACCGGCGCGAGCTCGCGACCGCGCGCGTGCACCTGGACGAGCGAGCCCAGCTCCTCCGGCGGCTGCTTGGCCGCGCGCCCCGCCGGCAGCCGCACCTCCTCGCGCGTGTCCACGCCGACCGGGAGCTTCAGGTGCCAGCCCGCGTCGTCGCCGCCGGTGCGGCGGCGCAGCGTCAGCCCGGCCCGCGCCAGCCGCAGGTCCGCGGTGTCGTAGTAGACCGCCTCCAGCTGGTGCTCCTCCGGCCCGGCCACGGCGGCGACGCCGGCCAGGTCGGACAGGTCCGGCAGCGCGGCGCCGCCGGGGGCCTCGTACTTGCGTTCCGTCTCGTGCACCGACGTCGACATGTACCAGACATACACCGATCGGAGGCAGTTCATTCGATCTCACGGTGAGTGATCAGTCGTTAACCAGGCCGGGGGTTTGTGTCGCCCCGTACGCGTGGTCTTTCGGTTTCGCGCCTGGACAAGGACCCACCGTGCGGTTGGCTGGATCGCGTGCCCACGGAGAAGGAACGGCTCGACGAGGTCGAACCGACGGTCGCGGACCTCGTCGCCACCACCCAGGCGTTGACGGCCGAGCTCGGCCGCGTGAGCGCCCGCCTGCTCGTGCTGGAACGCAGGCTGTCCGGCGCCGGGTCCGGCCCGGACGAGGACCTCGACTCGGTCGACGGCATCACCGAGACCGTCGACGCGCTGCGCGCCGCGTGGGACGCCGAGCAGGAGCTGCTGGCCGACTCCGTCCGCGCCGACCTGCGCGCCGAGGTGGCCGAGTACGAGTCGCTGAAGCAGCAGCGGGACGCGGGCCTGGCCAAGCTGTCCACCGGCCGGATGCCGCGGTTCGAGCGCGACGCGCTGCAGCACGAGGTGCAGAACCTCGACTGGCGCGTCAACGCGCAGGAGCCGGGCGCCGTGGCCGCGGCCGAGCGGCTGGCCGCCGACCAGCTGGCCGCCGAGGAGCCGTGGCGCGCGGAAGCGGTGGTGGCGGGGGACAAGGCGCGGCAGGAGGTCCTGGACATCGCCCGCCGCCGGCTGGAACGCGCGCTCGCCGCCGACACCCGGCTGCCGCTGTGGTTCCGGGTCGGCCTCGGCGAGATCACCAGCCCGGACCCGTCACTGTGGGTGGAGGCCGCCGTCGCCCTGGTCGCCTACCGGCTGGAGTACGGCGTCACCGACCCGATCTCGCCGCTCGGCGAGGTGCCGTCGGCCGCGTCCGGCTTCGCCGCCTGGGTCCGCCGCGCCGAGGCGCACGCCGACATCGTCGACCAGCTCGACTCGCTGCGACCCTGAGGTCCGCGCCGGTCAGCAGGTCTGCAGCATCGTGCCCAGCGCGTCGCGCTCGGCCTCGTCCACGGTCAGGGAGTAGAGCGTCTTCACCGACACCACGGCCCGCGCGTACGTGCACCAGTACGACTCCACCGGCGGCTTCCACTTCGCCGCGTCCTGGTCGCCCTTGCTCCGGTTGCTGCTCGCCGTCACCGCGATCAGCTGCATGCCGCCGAGGTCGTTGGCGAACTTCTCCCGCTGCTCGTCGGTCCACTTGTCGGCGCCCGACCGCCACGCCTCGGCCAGCGCCACGGTGTGGTCGATGTCCAGGTCGCCGGCGTCGGTGACGACCACGCCGTCGTACACGCTGGTCCACGTGCCCGAGGTGGCCCGGCACTCGCCGTCCGTCTTCACGTCCGAGCCCTGGCGCTGCAGCACGACCTCGCGCGTGTCGCACGAGTCGCCCTGGCTGCTCCAGTGCGGGAACCGGTCGCGGCTGTAGCCGGCCATCTTGCCCTCCGGCGCCACGGTCAGCGCCGCGAGCTGCGCCGCCGGGTCGTCACCGGGCGCGGCCGGGCCCGACGGCACGGTGGTCGGCGGCGGTGCGGTCGACTCCTGGTACCGGGTCAGGTAGTAGCCGATGATGATCAGGAGGACCAACACCACGACGCTGACCAGCGTGGTCGACCGCTTGCCGCTCATGCCCCAATGATCAGCGATGATCGCCGCCACGGGAACACCGGGGCCGCAATCGCGGAGGACGACGGCGATTCGTCCGCCGCATTCGACGGCCGTTCGACGTGGTCGCGCCGCCGTTCCCCTTGTCCGGACCGGGTTTTCCGGGTCACGGCCGGCTGGTCAGGTACCCGCCCATGTGCGTGAAGTACTCCGTCGCGCCCAGCTCGACGCCGTCCTCCGTGCGCACGCGCTTGACGAGCAGGGCGCGGTTGCGGCCGCGGCGGGCCTCCGCGCCCGCGACGATCGCGACGCCGTCGCCCTCGCGGTAGAAGATCCGGCCGGGCGTGCCGCCGTAGCGCTCCTGGGACACGTCGGCCTCGACGATCTCCAGCCGCTTGCCCTTGTGGAAGCAGAACGCGCTCGGGTACGGCGCGCACTGGGCGCGGACCAGCCGGTCCAGCTCGTCGGCCTCCCACGTCCAGTCGATGCGCAGGTCCTCCTCCGCGCGCTTGTGGAAGAAGCTGGCCTTCGACCGGTCCTGCTTGGTGAAGTCGGTCCGGCCCGAGGCGATCTCGGCCAGGCCGTCCACGGTGATCGGCCCGAACAGCTCCAGCGTCTT
This sequence comes from Saccharothrix hoggarensis, assembly GCF_042678885.1. Taxonomy (GTDB): domain Bacteria; phylum Actinomycetota; class Actinomycetes; order Mycobacteriales; family Pseudonocardiaceae; genus Actinosynnema; species Actinosynnema hoggarensis. The sequence goes on along the minus strand of NZ_JBHTLK010000088.1, from coordinate 5,062 downwards.
GCGGAACAGGTCGGCCGTCGTGTCGCGCGGGCCGACCGGGACGGCGCGCTGGAGCACGATGTCGCCGGCGTCCAGCGTCTCGTCCATCATGTGCGCGGTCACGCCGACCTCCTTCTCGTCGTTGATCAGCGCCCAGATCAACGGCGAGAAGCCCGCGTAGGCGGGGAGCAGCGAGTCGTGCACGTTCAGCGTGCCGTGCTGGGGGAGCGTGAAGATGTGCGGGGGAATCCACGTGCGCCAGTTGGTGGCCACGATGACGTCCGGCTCGACCTCCTTGAGCCGCTGGAACAGCTCGTCGTCGTCCGGGCGGTTGCGGATGATCGTCTCGACGCCGTGCTCGGCGGCCAGGTCCGCGACGGAGTCGCTCCAGATGCGCTCGTAGGCGTGGTCGCTCTTCGGGTGCGTGACGACGAGGACCACCTCGTGCTCGGAGTCCAGCAACGCCTGGAGCGTGCGATGGCCCCAGGTCTGGTAGCCGAACATGACGACCCGCATGGACGCTCCTCCTTGCATAGGCTTGCCTAACTGAGCTGACCCTAACCTAAGTCGGCGTGGGCTAGCCTGCGCGGGTGATCCTTGACCTGAAGGTGGTCGGCGGGCGGGTCGTGACGATGGACCCCGCCCGGCCCGTGGCGTCGGTGATCGGTGCCTGGGCGGGGCGGGTGGTCGGGCTCGACGACGACGTGGCGGACCTGCCCGCGCGCCGGGTCGTCGACCTCGGCGGAGCGGTGGTGCTGCCCGGTTTCGTGGACGCGCACAACCACCTGGCGTGGACCGGGCGCGCGGCGCGCACCGTCGACATCTCGTCGTGCACGACCGTCGCCGGGGTGGTGGACGTGCTGCGCGGCGCGCGGCGGGCGTCGGGGTGGGTGGAGGTCGCGGGCTACGACCACCGCGCCCTCGACCGGCCGCTGACGTCACGCGACCTCGACCTGATCGGGCCGCGGGTGTACGTGCAGGACTTGTCCGGGCACGCGTGCGTGGTGAGCGGCGACGTCGTGGCGGCGCTGCCCCCGTCGGCGTTGCGGGAGGCGCAGCGCGACGAGACCGGCGAGCCGACCGGGTTCCTGGCCGAGGGCGCGCAGTCGGCCGTCCGGGCGATGCGGCTGCCGTACTCGCTGGACGACATCGCGGCGGACGTCGAGGCCGGCGCGCGGCAGTGCCTCCGGGAAGGCGTGGTGCTGGCGGCGGAGGCCGGGGTCGGCGGCGGTCTGATCGGCAGCAGCCCGTTGGAGGTCGAGGCGTACCAGCGGGCGTCGCTGCCGATCCGGGTCCAGCTGATGGTGTCCGCCGACCGCCTCGAACCCGTGGCGGCGCACGAGGCGGACGGCATCCGCCGCGCCGTGCCGCTCGGCCTGCGCACCGGGCTCGGCGGCGACCGGCTCTCCATCGGGCCGCTCAAGCTGTGGACCGACGGCGGCATGATGGCGCGGACGGCGGCGCTGACCCGGCCGTACGTCGGTGTGGAGTCGGCCGGTCAGCTGCAGGACGACCCGGACGTGATGCGGGCGGCGATCGTGGACGGGCACGCGGCCGGGTGGCAGCTCGCCGTGCACGCCATCGGCGACCGTGCCGTCGACTTCGCGCTGGACGCCCTGGCGGAAGCGCACCGCGTCCGGCCGAGGGTCGACGCGCGGCACCGGATCGAGCACTGCGGGCTCGTGCGGCCGGACCAGCTCGACCGGATCGCGGAGCTGGGGGTGATCCCCGTGATCCAGCCGACGTTCCTGTGGGCGTACGGCGACGACTACGCGCGGATCATGGGGCCGGAGCGGACGCCGTGGATGTACCGGGGCCGGGCCTTCCTGGACCGGGGGATCGTGGTGGCGGGCAGCTCCGACCGGCCGGTGGCGGACGGGAAACCGTTGCGCGCCATCCAGTTCATGGTCGAGCGGCGGTCGAAGGAGGGGCAGGCCATCGGGCCGGACGAGGCGATCGCGGTGGAAGAGGCGGTGGCCGCGTACACCGTGGGCGCGGCCTACGCGTGCCGTCGGGAGGACGTGCTGGGGACCATCAGCCCGGGCAAGTTGGCGGACTTCGCGGTGCTGGGCGCGGACCCGTTCACCTGTGAGGTGTCGGGGATCGGTGACATCGAGGTGCTGGCGACCGTGGTGGACGGCGTGTTCGCCCACGACCAGGCTTCCTTCACCACCGACTGACCACCCATCCCCGGTCCCGAACCCGGCCCACTCGGGCTCGACGCGCCAAGCCGGACCCACCCCGGCCCGGTGTGGCGTGCCGGGGCGGGGCGGGGTGCCGGGGGTGGCGGCTCGGTCCCGGTTCGGCCCCTCGAGGGCTGCGGTGTGGTCGGCGCGCCGAGTCGTTGGGTCGGCCGCTTGACCGCGGCCGGTCAGGCGCTCATTCGCCAGTGCACGACGTACCCCGCCGCCTCCGCCGCGATCAGGGCGTCCAGCTTCGCCAGGTTCGTCCGGCGCGACATGCGGAACGCCCGGCCCCTCCGGGCGTCCAGCAACAGCGGGGTGGCGCCGGGCAGGGTGTCGGCGGTGGTCTGCTGCAGGATGCGCAGGCCCACGTTCGCCGCCTCCTGCGTCATCGGCGGTTCCTTCACGTAGACGAGCACGGCCGCGCGCTCGCCGTCCGGCATCCGGAGACCGAGGTGCGGGCGGACGCGGAGGGCCAGCTCGCCGGCCTGCCACCGGGCCGCCGCCGTGGGCACGCCCGTCGCCCTCGTCGCCTTCAGCCACGGCAGGAACCCCTCGCGCAGCTCCTCGAACGCCCTGGGCTGGCCGGGCCTGGGCAGGCGGTGCGCCGCCGCCACCGCCGCCTCCAGCTCGGCCGCCGGGTCGGGTGAGTTCGCCGCCCGCCGCATCGCGTCACGCATCGGGTTGTAGAACCCGGCCACCCACTGGTCCGGCGACAGGTAGATGCGGCGCTGGTCGGACACGATGCTGATCCGGCCACGCTGGCCGCTCATGACGTACTCGGTGAAGGACAGGGCGGTGACGCTGATCGGCTCCACGACAAGCTCCCCTCGCGCGCGATCGAACTCGTGTTCGATTCTACCGGCGGGGTACGACAATCCGCGGCCCGCGAACGGGCGACGGGAACCCTGGTCAGGCGCGGAACGTGGTCAGCAGCGGGCCCAGGTCCGGGTCCTCCGCGACCTCGGCGAAGATCGCGGTCAGCGTCTCCTCGTAGAACGGCGCGGCGGTCGCGTGCACGTCCCGACCGGCGGGCGTGATGCGGCTGTACACGCCCCGCCGGTCCGTCTCGCACACCTCGCGGCCGGTCAGCCCCGACTGCTCCAACCGGGCGACGAGGCGGCTCACCGAACTCTGGTTCAGCCCGACGGCCTCGGTCAGCTCCTGCATCCGCAGCTCGCCGTCCGGCGCGTCGGCCAGCGCGCGCAGCGCGGTGAACTCCGACATCCCGAAGTGGAACCGCCGCTGCAACGCCCGTTCGAGGTCGGCGTTGATCCGGTGGTGCAGCGCCCGGAGGCCGGCCCACGTGGCGGAGACGGACAACTCGACCCCCGGAGTGCAGGTATGGGTCTGCATCTTATGCCCGCGACACGCGGCCCCCCGGTCGGCCGAGGGTGGAGGGGGTCCGGTGTCTAAGCTGCCGGAGGGGGAAGGAGCGCGCGTGGACGAGCGACCGGACATCGACCTGACGAGGCCGAGCGCGGCCCGGGTGTACGACTACTACCTCGGCGGCGCGCACAACTTCGCGGTGGACCGCGAGATGGCCGAGCAGGCCATCGCGATGTGGCCCGAGCTGCCGCTGATCATGCAGGCCAACCGGGCGTTCCTGCGCCGGGCGGTGGAGTTCTGCGTCGAGCGGGGCGTGACCCAGTTCCTCGACCTCGGCTCCGGCATCCCGACCGTCGGCAACGTGCACGAGGTGGCCCGCGCCGCCGACCCGACCTCCCGCGTCGTCTACGTCGACAGCGACCCGATCGCGGTGACGTACAGCCGCACGATCCTCGGCGACGACCCGCGGACCACCGTCGTGCAGGAGGACCTGCGGCAGCCGTCCGACGTGCTGTCCTGCCCGCAGGTGGTCGAGCTGCTCGACTTCGACCGGCCGATCGCGGTGATGATGGTGGCGGTGCTGCACTTCGTGCAGGACGACCCGGCGGGGATCATCGCCGCGTACCGCGACGCCGTGCCGCCCGGCAGCTACCTGGTCGTCTCGCACGCCACCCAGGAGGGCCAGGCCACGCAGGCCGACGAGCACACGGACCTGTACCGGCGGCGCACCGCGACCCCGATGACCATGCGCTCCAAGGCCGAGGTCGAGGCGTTGTTCGACGGGTTCGACCTGGTCGAGCCGGGGGTCGTGCACCTGCCCCTGTGGCGGCCCGCCTCGCTGGAGGACGTGGACGAGCACCCCGAGCGGTTCGCGGGCCTGGCCGCCGTCGGCCGCAAGCGGTGATTCGCACCTTCGAGTGACCCGGCCCCGTCGGCCATCGGGATGTTGTAATTTCGTGACCAGGCAGGTGCGGCTGCCACCGAGGCTCCTCCTGACCCGGATGGAGTGGGTGCCTCCAGAGCGCGTGTGAACGACGTGCCCGCACTTCCGCCAGGTCCCGAGGCCCGCCGCGGCGAGCCCGGAGGCGTCGACCGGGCGGCGTCCGCGGAGGTCCCTCGTGCCGACAATCTCCCCCCACCTGGTCAAGCGCTGCTGGTGCACCGGCGAGACACCGAACATGGTGCGCAGGCAGCGCGGCGGCACGGGCGCCGAGTCGCGCCCGCTCGTGCCGTCCGCCCGCACCGCCGGCCAACGCCGGTTGGAGGCGGCCGTGCTGGAGGCCGCCCACCGCGCCATGTCCCGCATGCGCCGGCGTGGTTGCGCGCTGCGCCCGACGTCCCTGGTGAACCGGGTGCGGTCCGACTCGGCCGTGCTCGGCCTGCAGGTCGACGACGCGGGGCTCGACCACCTGCTGGCCGAGGTGCTGCCGGTGGTCGTCGGCGGCCGGGTCCGCGGCGTGCCGGGCCTGCGCGTCCACCCCCGGCGGGACAGCCTCGACCTGCGCTCGCCCGACGGGGAGGTGCGCCTGCTCGGCGTGACCAGGGGGCGGTGGCGGCAGGCCGTCGCCGCC
>NZ_JBHTLK010000087.1:0-25650 GCF_042678885.1 Saccharothrix hoggarensis | reverse complement strand
CGACGGGCGCCGCGCGGCGCGGGCTGCGGGAGTCCGTGCACGGACGGATGGCGCGGATCGGCGGCACGGCCGCGGTCACCTCGGCCGCAGGGGCGGGCACCGTCGTGCGGTTGACCTGGCGGGCCGACCGTGCGTGACGACGAGGTCCAGGCGCAGCTGCGCCGCGGCCTGCGGATCGCGACGCTGCTCCTCGCCGTGCTGACGGTGGACGTGCTCGGCCTGGTCAACCTGGTGCGGCACCTGGGTTCCCACGACGTGCCGGCGGCCCAGTTCGCCGCCTTCGCCGCGCTGACCGCCGTGCTCGCCGCCGAAGCGGTGCTGGTGGTGCGACGTCGGCCGTGGGGCGCGTGGCGCGGCCTCGCGCTGGCCGTGGTGCTCGGCGCGTCCGCGCTGTCGTACCTGACGTTGCCGGACGGCAAGACGTCGACCACGGTGGACTGGATGTTCGGGGCGACCGGCTGGGTGATCGTCGTCGTCCTCCTCGACCGTCCATTCAGGACTACTCTGACGTTCCTGGTGGCGCACGAGGTGTTGGCGCTGGCCAACGTGGTGCTGTTCCACGAGGCGAACCGGGGGACGCTGGCGCGGTTCGCCACCGGCTCGGTCACGGTGTTCGGCCTCCCGCTGTGCGTGGCCGTGGTGGCGGCCGTGCTGGGCCGGATCGGCGCCGAGGCCGCCCGGGCGACGCGGGAGCTGGAGGAGGTGCGGACCGCGGAGGCCGTGGCGCGGGCCGCGCACCGCCGTCGCGCGCAGCGGTTCGCCGAGCTGGCAGGCACGACCGTGCCGCTGCTGGAAGGGCTCGCCGACGGGTCGCTCCTGCCGTCCGACCCCGCGGTGCGGCGCGGGTGCGCGATCGAGGCGGCCCGGATGCGGCGGCTGTTCGCCGAGACGGACACCGTCGAGAACCCGCTGCTGCACGAGTTGCGGCACTGCGCGGACATCGCCGACCGCAAGGGCGTCGAGGTGGAACTGGACGCGCGCGGCCGCTGGCCCGTGCCGCCCGTCGCGGTGCGGCGCGACCTCACCGACGCCGCGCTCACCGCGCTCGCGACGGCCGACTCCTGGGCGCGGGTCACCGTGGTCGGTGACGCGGACCTGGTGTCGGTGAGCGTGGTCGCGGACTGCGCCGAGCCGGTCGTGCCGACGCCGGTCACCGCGGACGTGCGGGTCGAGACCTTCGCCGGCAACGGCACCGTGTGGATGGAGGCGCAGTGGCAGCCGAGCTGATCACGGCGGTGATCGTGGACGACCACGCGGCGATCGCGGCCGGTGTGCGGTACTGGTGCGACCAGGCCGACCCGCCGGTGCGGCTCGTCGACGCGGGCGACCGCCTCGCCGACGTGTGGACCGGGCCAGGCGCCGACGCCGACGTGGTGATCTTCGACCTGGAGCTGGTGCCCCGCAACCCGGACTTCGGCGAGCTGCGCCGCCTGGTCGACAGCGGCCGCCGCGTGGTCGTGTACTCGCAGCACGCCGACAACGCCACCGCGATCAAGTGCGTCGACCTCGGCGCGCTCGCCTACCTGACCAAGCGCGAAGGGCCGGAGCACCTGGTGCCCGCCATCAGGGCCGCCGCGCAGGGCCTGCCGTACACCGGTCCGTCGCTGTCCGGCGCGCTGGCGGCCGACGACACCCCCGACCGCCCCCGGCTGTCCCCGCGGGAGACGGAGGTGCTGCGGGCGTGGTTCGCCTCCTCGTCCAAGGAACTCGTCGCGGCGAAGCTCCACATCACGGTGAAGACCGTCGACACCCACATCGCCCGGGTCCGGGTGAAGTACGCCAACCTCGGGCGGGCCGCCCGGACCAAGAGCGAACTCGTCACCCGCGCGCTGGACGACGGCGTGATCACGCTCGCCGAGCTGAACGAGGCCGCGCTCTGAGGCGTCACCAAGCGCTGTAAGGCGTTCACCCGACACCGCGACGCCCGGAGCTCGCCTAGCCTGATCCTCGACGGGCGGCGCCGCGGGCATTTGCTGTTGAGGGGGCAGCACATGCCGTGCTTCCGCGCCGACGTCCGGCAGGGGATCCACGGGGGTGGTCGCGGGTGGCAGGCGCGCGTCGCCACTGCCCGAAGCGGGGGGTGTCCGATGAACGTCCGAGATCCACGCGGCCCGTACGGACCTCCGGTGGCGATGCCGCCGCGGCCCGGAGGTCCGTACGGGCCGCCACCGGAGGGCTACCCGCCGCCCGGCCCGGGTTGGCACGGCCACACCCCGCCGGGACCGGCGCTCCCGGTGCTCGGTGTGCTGTCCCTCGACCCGCTCGTGGTCGAGGTCGGTCACCCGGGCCACCTTCCCCAGCTGGTGCGGGTGGACCGCGCGTCCGGCAGGACCGGGCCGTTCAGCGGTACGGCGAGAAGCGCGGCGAGTACCTCGGGGCGTGCGACGGGTGGTCGCTCGACGTGCGGACCGGCGAGGAGGCGTGGCGCACCGGGATGGTGGAAGGCCGGGTGTTGAGCCTGGTGCCCACCGCGGACGGCAGCGTGGCGGCGCACCAGCCGGAGAACGCCAACGGCGCCAAGGCAATCCTGTTCTCCGTCGACCCCGGCACCGGCGAGCTCGCACCGCTGCTGCCGATCGGGCCGAAGGCCCACGACGACGACGGCCTCACCCAGCACGTGCGGGCGTTCGGCTTCGGCGGTGACAACCACCAGGCCGTGTGGCGTGACGGTCTGTTCATCGTCTTCACCACGACGCACCGCGCCGCGTCCCGGGGGAAGGTCGACATGGTGGCGTTCGCCGTGTCGCGGTGATCCGTTCCGACATCGAGGAGAGTCCAGTGGGGAAGTCGAGATCAGTGCTGCTCGCGTGCGCCGCCGCGGTCGCCGCGTTGCTCATGGGGGTGGTGCCTTCGACCGCGTCCGCGGACGCCGGCGCCGCGTCGAGCGGGGCCGCGGTCCGCACCGCCGGCCAGGTCGCCGCCGCGGTGGACACCGAGTACAACCAGGCGGTGGAGGGCACGCCGCCGTCGGGCCTGTCGTGCGCCGTGACGACCGGCGCCACGGCGTGCTTCGAGGCGGAGGGTGACAAGTGGTGGGTCCGCGACACCGCGGCGGACAGCGCGTCCGCCGAGGCGGGCTGGCAGAACATCTACCAGGGTTCGTTCTACCGGGCGGGCGTCTGCCGCAACAGCCTCGGCTACGGCACGTGGGGCGTGTGCAACAAGAACTACTACGAGAACAGCACGGTGAAGTGGGCCGCGTGCGTCTACGACGGGTCCGCGCAGACCCTCATCCGCTGCTCGGCCCGCGTCACCGCCGGCGCGTGACGTCCCGAGGGCGCCGGGCGAGCGCTCCCGGACCGCCCTGACGACGTTCCTCCCCTTCGCGCACTCGTAGGGGTGCGGACGGGAAGTGTTCGCGGGACGTGCGTTGTCGGGAGGCGTTGCCGTCGGGAGTATCCGTCCACAAGGGGCTGACGAGAGGACTTCCATGGGCGGCAACGAGTACCACGGCAAGGTGGCGTTGGTCACCGGCGCGGCGAACGGGCTGGGCGCGGGCATCGCACGTCGGCTCGCGGACGGTGGGGCGAGGGTCGTGGTGGCCGATGTGGACACGGCCCTCGCCCAGGCCGTCGCCGACGAGATCGGCGGCGTGTTCGTCGAGTGCGACGTGCGGGACCCGGACCACAACCGCGCGGCCGTGGAGGTGGCGACGGCGGAGTTCGGCGGACTCGACGTCGCCTGCCTGAACGCCGGCGTGGTGACCGGCGCAGCCGGGTTCGACGCCGCCCGCTACCGGGAGGTCGTCGCCACGAACCTCGACGGCGTGGTGCACGGGATCGAGGCGGTGCGCCCGGCGCTGCGGGCGCGTGGCGGCGGGGACGTCGTGGTGATGGCGAGCATGGCCGGGTTGGTGCCGATGCCGTTCGACCCGGTGTACGGCGCGACCAAGGCGGCGGTCGTCAACTACGTGCGCTCCTGCGCGCCGCTGGTCGCGTCCGAGGGCATCCGGATCACCGCGCTGTGCCCGGGCTTCACGGACACCGCCATCATCGACGGGTTCCGCGACGTCATCCGGGAACTCGACCTCGCGGTGCTCGACGTGTCCGACGTCGTCACCGCCTTCGAGTCCGTCCTCGCCTCGTCGAGCGCTGGCGAGTGCTGGTACGTCGTGCCTGGTCAGCCGTCCGCGCCGATGGCCTTCGCGACGCCGCCCGGCATGGCCGGCGCGAACTGAGGGCGCCCGGCCGCCGGTCCGGGGCGAACCGGACCGGCGGCGCCCGGGTGGACGGCGGTCAGGCGACGGGCTCGTCCACGGGCGTCGCGCGAGGCGTCAGGACGCCCGCGAACACGACGGCCGGCACGCACAGCACCACGGGCACGATGAACGCCAGGTTGAGCGGGATCCAGTGGGCCAGGCCGCCGATCAGCGCCGGGCCGGCCAGCAGACCGACGTAGCCGAGGCCGACGACGCGGGCCATCAACGCGCCGGAGGAGCGCTTGTCCAGGTTGCCCGCGGCGGTGAAGAGCTGCGGCACGCTGCCGGACAGGCCGAGGCCGAACAGCGCCCAGCCGACGAGCGTCACCGGCAGCCACGGGACCACCACGACGAGGCTGAGCCCGACGGCCGCGAGCGCCGCGCCGTACCGCACGATCGCCACGGGTCCGACCAGCGCGGCCACCCGGTCGGTGGCGAACCGGCCGACGGTCATCGCCACGGCGAACGCGCCGTACGCGAACGCCGCCGTGCTGGTGGAGGTGCCCAGGACGTCCTCGGCGTGCAGCGCGGCCCAGTCGTTGGCCACGCCCTCGGCCAGCATCATCGTGAACGCGATGGCACCCAGCAGCCAGACGAGCTTCGCCGGCGGCTTCGCGGTCGGGGCCGACGTCGTGGCCTGCTCCGGCTCGTGCGGCTCGGCGTCGATCAGGAACCGGCCGGTCAGCAGCGACACCACGATGGTGAACACACCGCACGCGCTCAACGTGACCGCGGCGGGCACGCTCGCACCGAGGGTTCCCGCGCCGACGAGCGCCGCGAACGCGCCGCCGATCGACCACATCGCGTGGAACGACGCCATGATCGGCCGCGGGTAGGCGCGTTCGACCACGACGGCGTGGGAGTTCATCGCCACGTCGATGGTGCCGTTGCCGAAGCCGAAGAACAGCAGCGCGAGGCCCAGCGCCCACCACGACGTCGCCAGGCCGGGGAAGAACAGCGCCGCGCCGAGCAGCACGCCCGCCGCGGGCAGCAGCTTGCGCTGGCCGACGCGGTCGGCGAGCGGACCGGCGACCTGCATGCCGAGGAACGCCGCCCCGCCCAGCACCAGCAGGAGCCCGCCCAGCGCGCTGTGCGTGATGCCGGTCGCGCGCTCGATGTCGGGGATGTGCACCACCCACAGACCCACGGCGAAGCCGTTGAGCGTGAAGTAGATCCAGGTCGCCACGCGTGCGGCGCGGGGCAGGGGAGTGGTCATGGGGTCGGGTTCTCCTGGGCGGTGTCGGCGACGTGCACCAGCACACCGCGCTCGACCAGCGCACGACGCTGGTCCTCGGGTGCGGTGGGATCGGTGACCAGCACGTCGGGTCGGTCGGCGGCGCAGATGTGCGCGAGCGCCGTGCGGCCCCACTTCGTGCCGTCGACCGGCACGATCGTGCGGGACGACACCGCGAGCGCCTGTTGCTTGATTTCGGCGTCGGCCAGGTCATAGGCGGTGAGGCCGGCGTCCACGCTCAGCGCGCACGGGCTGAGCACGGCCACGTCGAACCGCAGCACGCGCAGGGAAGCCAGCGCGAGCGGTCCCACCAGCGACAACTCTCCCGGTCGCGGCTCACCGCCCGGCAGCAGCAACCGCACCTTCGGCGCGTCGAGCAGTTCGCGCGCCGCGTGCAGGGACAACGGCATCACGGTGACGGCCCGGTCGCGCAGCAGCCGGGCGACCTCCAGTGCCGTCGTGCCGCTGTCCAGCAGCACCGTCTCGCCGTCCTGGACCAGCGCCGCGGTCGCCGCCGCGAGCGTCCGCTTGACGTCGGCCGCGGTGATCGCGCGAACGCCGAACGGCGGCTCGACCCCGGTCGGCGACGCGGACACCGCCCCACCGTGCACCCGGCGCAGCACACCGCTCGCCGCGAGGAGGTCCAGGTCCCGGCGGATCGTCATCTCGGACGCGCCGGTCGCCGACGCCAGCTCCGCGACGCCGACCTGCGTGCCGGCGCGGAGCCGGTCGACGATCACGCGGTGTCGTTCGGCGCTCTTCACCACCCGATCGTGACGAATCGTGTGCGTTCGAACAAGCGATTTGTTGGATCGGTCATAGCGGTGTGCGTCTGGTGGAGGCGACGCCTCACGACCGGAACGTGCGGCGGTAGGCGTCCGGCGGCACGCCGAGCGTGCGGTGGAAGTGGCGGCGCAGCGTGGTCGCCGTGCCCATGCCCGCGGCCGACGCGATGGTGTCGACGCTGTCGTCCGTGGTCTCCAGCAGCTCCTGGGCGCGGCGCACGCGCTGCGCCTGCAGCCACTGCAACGGGGTCGTGCCGGTCACCGAGCGGAAGTGGCGGGCCAGGTGGCGCGAGCTCATGTTCGCCCGGCGGGCCAGGTCCTCCACGGTGAGCGGCTGGTCCAGCCGCCGCATCACCCACGGGAGCAGGTCGCCCAGCGGGTGGTCGTCCTGCGCGGGCACCGGCGTGGTGACGAACTGGGCCTGGCCCCCGGCCCGGTGGGGCGGCACGACCAGCCGGCGGGCGACCACGTTGGCGACCGCCGAGCCGTGGTCGCGGCGGACCAGGTGGAGGCACAGGTCCATCGCCGCGGCCTTGCCCGCGGACGTGAGCACGCTGCCGTTGTCGACGTAGAGCACGTCCGGGTCGACCGTCACGTCCGGGTAGCGCGCCGCCAGCTCGTCGGTGTGGGCCCAGTGCGTGGTCGCGCGGAGCCCGTCCAGCAGGCCGGCGGCGGCCAGCACGAACGCGCCCGTGCACAGGGAGACCACGCGCGCGCCCGACTCGTGGGCCGTGCGCACCGCCTCGACCAGGTCGGCGGGCGGGTCCTGGTCGACGTCCACGAGGGCGGGGACGATCACGGTGGCGGCGTCGGCGAGCCCGTCGAGCCCGCGGTCCGGCTCCACCAGGAACCGGCCGGCCCGCACGGCGCGCGAGCCGCACACCTCGACGTCGTACCAGGGGCCGGGCAGCGCGGCCGGGGCCGAGCCGAAGACCTCGTAGGCCAGCGCCAGCTCGAAGTGCAGCATCCCGTCCGTGGCGGCGACCGCGACGGAACGCGGAACAGGGCTCATGTCGGAAACTGTACGGGTCGTGTCGTTCCGGACACTGGGCGCCGACGCGTCCCCGGGACAGGATTTCCCCGGTCGATCAACGTCGGGCACGCGGGAGAAGTCATGGGATCGGATCGCACAGTGGCCGTGTTCGGCGCCTACGGGCACACCGGGCGGTTCGTCGTCGCGGAGCTGCGCGAGCGCGGGCACGTCCCGCTGCTCCTCGGCCGCGACCACGACAAGCTGGTGGCGCACGCCCCGCCGGGGCTGGAGGTGCGACAGGCGTCGGTCGACGACCCCACCGCGCTCGACCGCGCCCTGGCCGGCGCTGATGCCGTGATCAACTGCGCCGGGCCGTTCGCGACCACCGCGGCCCCGCTGGTCGAGGCGGCGTTGCGGGCCGGCATCCCGTACGTCGACGTGGCCGCCGAGATCGAGGCGAACATCGACACGTTCGCGCACTTCGCGGACCGGGCCCGCGCGGCCGGCACCCTCGTCGTCCCGGCGATGGCGTTCTACGGCGGCCTCGGCGACCTGCTGGTCACCGCCGCGATGGGCGACTGGACGGCGGCGGACGAAGCGCACGTCGCGTACGGCCTCAGCAGTTGGCACCCCACGGCCGGGACGCTCGTCGCGGGCGCGGTCTCGGGGCGACGCCGGGGCGGCCGCCGCGTCCGCCACACCGGCGGACGGCTGGAGTACCACGACGACGCGCTGCCGACCGTGGACTGGGCCTTCCCGGCACCGCTGGGCGCCCAGAGCGTCATCGCCGGGTTCACCATGGCCGACGTCGTCACCGTGCCGAGCCACCTGGCCGTCCCGGAGGTGCGCACCTACATGGCGGCCAAGGCGGCCGCCGACCTCGCGGCCCCCGACGCCTCGCCGCCGACCGCCGTCGACGACCGCGGCCGCTCCGCGCAGACCTTCGTCGTGGACGTCGTCGTCCGCTCCGGCGACGAGGAACGCCGTGCGTCCGCCTCCGGCCAGGACATCTACGCCGTCAGCGCGCCGCTGGCGGTCGAAGCCGTCGACCGCGTCCTCACCGGCCGCACCAGGACGACCGGCGTCGCCTCCGCGGGCGCGGCCTTCGACGCCCCGGACTTCCTCCGCGCCCTGTCCGCGCACCTCGCCGTGGACCTCCCGGCCGGCACGCGGGCCGCGGTTCGCGCGAAGTAGCCGACAGCCACCACCCGATCGAGGTGCCCGGGAACCCGTTCGGATGTTGTCCGGCTCCTCCGGACGGACCCATCCTGTGTGCCGTCATCGCTGTGTGCCGTCCGCGACACCGACCACGTACGGAGATTTCGTGCCAGTCAACGACCTGCTCAAGGCAAAGATCGACCACGGGTTCGCCCACCTGGACGTCGACGGGGACGGGCTGCTCACCGAGCAGGACCACGTCCTGATGGGTCGGAGGGTCGCCGAATCCCTCGGGCACGCCCCCGGCTCGCCGCAGGAGCGGCGGATCGTCGACGCCTACCTGCGGATCTGGCACGAGCTGCACCTGCCGCACATCCCGGGCGGCGGCACGGCCATCTCGCACGAGCAGTTCGTCGCCTCCACCGGTTCCCTCGCCGACGACCCGCACGCCGCGCGCGCCAGCGTCGGCGCGCTGGCCGAGGCGTTCCTGGCCATCGCCGACACCGACGTCGACGGCCGCGTGAACCCGGCCGAGTTCCTGGCGTTCCAGCGCGGGCACTTCCCCGGCCTGACCGAAGCCGAGGCCGCCGAGGCGTTCGGGCACCTCGACGCCGACGGCGACGGCTACCTCACCGCCGAGGAGTTCACGCGGTCGTGCGTGGAGTTCTGGTCCAGCACCGACCCGGACGCCCCGGGCAACTGGTGGATGGGCCGCCCCGTGGCGTGACCCGCCCTTGGACGGACCGGCCCCAACCACCTCGGAAGCCGATCCGTCAGCGCAGATGCAGCACTTTCACGGCGACTGGGCCACGGCGGGCGTCAGGTAGATCGCGGCCGTGCGTGCGTTCGCGTCGGAACGATCGCGGTCGTCGCGGCCTTCGACCGCCGCCCAGGCGCAGACCGTGGCGAAGCGGTTCGCCGGAACGGCCACTTCGACGTCGACCAGCACGCGACCGTCCTCGGCAGGCCCCGACCGCTGCCACCCGATCAACTCGCCCTCCGCGGGCGCGGGCGGCTCCGTGATGCGTGCCCGCTCGCACCGGTCGACAGCCTGGTCCGCGACTCCGGTGTGGAGGCCGATCACCTGGATCAGGATCTCCTCGCGCCGGTTCAGGTCGTCCGACTTCGCGGTGAAGGTCATCGTGAACAGTTCGGGAGTTCGCTGGCCGCTGGTCGACGTGAGCTGCGGCTGTTGTCCGGAGAACGAACCCAGCCAGGTCGGAATTGCCAACGTCAGCAGCAGGAGAGCGGCCCCTGCCACAGCGAGCAGGACGGCTCCTCTCCGGTGGCTTCGCGGTCCGGGCTTCCACCACATCTTCACCCAGTGCCACGTGAAGATCCACAGCGTGGTCACGCCCGCGACGCACGTCCACGTCAGCTCGTCCCGGACGACCTGTTCGGGGGACGCCCCGCGCAGCGTCGCCGTCACCAGGGAGGTAACCAGCGCCAGTGACGACACCGCGAGGATGGTCACCAGCGGTGAGGACGATGTGGTCGAACCGGCCGTGCTCATAGCGGCTCCCGGGATTGCTGACGGATCGCGGTGCTTCAACGGGGTGACAAGGTTCCGCAGGATCTCGTGCTTGTCGGTGTCCCCGTCGTGCTTGGCCAGTGCCGTGACCTGCGGCTTGTCCAGCACCTCGCGGAAGTCCTTGTAGACCTCCGGGATTCGGTGCTGCGCGGCTCGCATGAGGTCTTCCCGCAGGCTCAGCGCCTCGGCGAGCCAGTCCATCCACTCTTGTTCGAGTTGCTGTGGTCGCGTCGGATCGGGGGTTTTGAGGATCGCCTGCACCCCGGAGATCCACTCGTTCAGCGAGGCCATCCGGTTCAGCACGTCGGCGGACTCGTTCGTGGCGAGCATGGAGGCGGCCCAGACGGCGATGCCTTGGCGGTTCCGCCACTTCGACCGGTCCAGCTGGTGTTCGGCGAAGGCGCGCCACCCCGCGTCGTGGAAGAGGGTGTTGAGGTCCTTCTTGTAGTCCTTGTGTTTCAGCCCGCCGATGTCGACGGCAGGGCGGCCCGGAAGGGAATGCCTCCGGAGGGTGTTGCGCAGCTTCCTCGCGTCCGCGTCGGACGGGCGGGACTCGTTGGTCGGCATGGCACCCGACGCCACCCACAGGAACTTGTCGATCACCAAGGTCGTCTCGCTCGCCAGCGCCTTGAACGCCACGAGCGACAGGTCGTTCCAGCGGCGCTGGGCCAGTTCCGCCCGGACGGCGTCGAGCCCGAAGTACACGGCGATGGTGAGCATCGCGCCGGTGGCGATCCCCGCCTGCAGCGGGTGCTCGACGTAGAACTCGCGGACGGTGCCGCTCGCGAGCTCGACGAGCACCACGACCAGGACGAGCCCGCCGAAGGTCAGGAGACGCACCCAGTCCTGGTGCAGCAGCGTGCCGGACCGTGCCATGTCGCTCGAAGAGCGTCGGCTGCTCTTCGCCTCCGTATTGGTCAGGTCGCGCAAGGTGCCTCACCCGTTAGCCGAAGTCGATTCACACTTACGGGTGAATGGGCGTCGGTCCTGGTCAGGGGTGAAGGTCTGCCGCCGTAGAGCGGCAACTCCGGCGGTGTGGGCGAATTGCCGGAATGCCGCCGGCCGGCGGGGACACGAAACGATTACTGCGGCAACGAAACACCACCTCTCTCGGATAGTTCTCGCAAGGGGAACGGACGAGGGAGGGGACTTGGCGCAGTCTGCGTTCCGCGGTCTGTACGCGTTGCTGTCGGCGGTCAAGGACCTGAGCGAGCGGCCCCGGTGGTCGCGGTCGACGCGCGGCGGGCTGCGCGGTGACCGGCCGCTGCCGCTGTTGTGCCTGATCAACGGTCAGGTGGACGGGTTCCTCGCCGACCTCGCCAAGCTCATGGACGGCACGGGACCGGATCGCATCCCGGTGGTCCGCGTCGACGTGGACGAGGCCAGGGCTGCCTCCGACGACCGTTGGGCGGGCCACGAGAGCGAGAGCCCGCTGCTGAAGCGCAACGGGCCGTTGCTGCCGCTGCTCGACGAACTCCGGCACCGGCTGTCCGCCGACCGGTTCGGCACGGTGCGGCCGAGCCGGTTCCGCCGCTACCGGCTCGTGGACTGGCTCACCGGCAAGCGGCTCAACGAGGGCGACAACCGCAACGAGCTGACCGACATCACGCACCTCCTGCGGCTGTGGCACGCGCGCTGGGAACGTCCCGAAGCGGCCCGCCAGGCGGCGATCGAGGTGTCGGCGTCGTTGGCCGCGCCGGTGCGGTTCCTGGTGGCCCTGCTGTTCGCGTGGCACCGGCCGTTGCGGTTCTGGCTGTGGACGCGGGGCGCCCGATTAACCGGCGGCGAACCGAGGTGGCTGATGCGCCAGCCGTTCATGCTGCCGGGGCACTCGACCAGCTTCACCGGGTTCGCCGAACTCCTCACCGTCGGCAGGCAGCACGACGACAACCTGCCGCAGCTCAAGCAACTGCTCGTGCACGCCTTCCTGCAAGACCTGCGCGAGCTGTACGGGCCGGGCACGTGGCGGCTGCGCCGCTGGCGCCGGACCGCGTACACGGTGGTGCTCCTGGACAACGTCCGCGAGGACAACGGCGGCTGGGAGCTGCTGGGCCTGATCAACGACGTGCGCAACCAGTCCACCGAGCACGACCCGGTGCTCGTCGTGGCGACGTCGCCGTCCCTCCCGGCACGGCTCGACCGGCGGACGCCGCAACCGGCCACCGAGGTCACCGACGAGATCCGCGACTGGTACCGGGAGCTGCCCGCGCGCCGGCAGACCCTCCGCCGGGACGCGCGGTTCATCACCGTCGCCCTGCCGTCGGCCGGCGAGGAGCCGGGGGAACGGGACCGCCGCGCCTGGGACACCTTCCGCGACCTGCTGCGCCCGCGTCCCGTCCCGCTGCCCGCGCGCCGGTCGTTCATCGCCGTCGCCGTGGCGTTGGCGCTGGTCGCGGCGGGGTTGACCGGTGGTCGGTGGCTCGTCGCCCGGATCACCCAGGACTGCCTGCCGTCCGCCCGCGCCGGCGTGGCGACCGAGTGGGTCGAGACGGACAACGGCGGCGAGTGCGTCGGGTACAGCGACAGCGCGGCGCAGGTGTTCGGCAAGGACGAGCGGCTGCGGACGGCGCAGCTCGCCGTGTTCGAGCTGAACCGGGAGGCCGAGCGGCTGGCGAAGGCGTCCCGCCACCGGCCCGTGGTGACCGTCGTCTACTTCGCCGAGTTCACCAGCCCGACCGTCCCGGACGACTCGGCCGGCGCGATCACCGAGGAGCTGACCGGCCTGCTGATCCGGCAGTCGCACGACAACACCGAGGGCGACCTGCCGCTGTTGCGGGTCGTGGTGGCCAACGGCGGCCACGAGATGCGGCAGGCGCGCACCGTCGTGGACCGGTTGCTGGCTCCGCTGTTCGCCGCCGACAGCACCGCGATGGGCGTCGTCGGGATGGGGCGGACGGTGCCCGCGACCGAGAGCGCGATCGGCGCGCTGGGAGACCTGGGCATCCCGGTCGTGGCGACCACGTTGACCGGGCAGGGGCTCGCCCACCGGTCCCCGATGTACTTCCAGCTGGTGCCGGGCAACGAGAAGCAGGTCGCGCTGCTGCTCGGGTTCTCCGCGAAGCAGGGCAAGGAGGTGACGGTGTACCAGCCCGCGGAGGTCGCCGGCGACAGCTACATGAGGACGTTGCGGGAGAGCCTGAAGAAGGCACTCGGCGCGGACGAGTCGTGGCTGGTGACGTGGCGCGGCCCGGTGCGCGGCATCGAACCCCGGTGCGACACCCCGGAAGTCGCCCGGATCGCGTACTTCGCGGGCCGCGAGTACGACTTCGACGGGTTCCTGGACACGTTGTTCGAGGAGTGCGGAGACCGGACGCCGGTGGTGGTCGGCAACGACACCACGTCCAGGTTCATCGCCGACGGCGGCAAGCGGACGGAGAAGCACCGCGGGCGGCCCATGGCGTACGTGTCGCTGGCCCACGCGGTCGTCCACCGGAACCGGACGTGCCTGTCGCCCGACCGCGCGCCCGCCGACGAGCCGTCCCGGCTGTGCGCCGGCCTCCTGGACCTGCGTTCCGGCAAGGCGGGGCGCCCGGCGTGGGGCGAGTTCGGCCGCATGCTGCAGGAGGACGCCACCGTGCTGCCGTGGGTCGGCGAGCGCGTCGGTGTCGCCTACGACGGCGCGGGCCTGTTCGTCCACGCGGTCAAGGAGAACCGGTTCAAGCGGCAGCGGATCGACGCCGCCGGCGTGCCGCTCGCGGGCGCCGCCGTCGGGCCGCCCCACCGTGCCGCCATCGGGCAGGAGCTGCGGGAGCTGTCCTGCCCGGCGGACGACGCGGTGGGCAGCAGCTGCTACAAGGGCGCTTCCGGCGAGATCGGCTTCGGCGCCGACCGGACCGGCGAGTCGCGTCCCGTGGCGTTGTTGGCCGTGGCGGACATCGCCGACCTGGCGATCGTGCCGACCTGCGTCTACGCCCTCCCGCCCGAGGCGAGTTGCCCGCCGACGCCGTGAGGGTTCGGACCGGCCGAACAGCCGGCGGCCGGGTGCGGGTTCGCCAGGGGGAGGTCTCAGCGCGCGGTCTTGATGAGCGGGGCGTCCCGCGACAACTCCCGGAAGCCGACGCTGTAGTACAGGCCGCGTGCCCCGTGATGTCCCGGCGCGCCCAGGCAGGCGACCGTCACGTGCCTGGCACCGGCTGCCTCCGCCAGACGCATGCCGTGCCAGAGCATCGCCCTCGCGAGCCCCAGGCGCCGGTAGCGCGGGTGCGTGCCGACCGGTTCGAACTCGGCGGTCCTGTTCGCCTCGTCGAGCCACATGATCGTCGAGGACGCCATCGTCCCGTCCGGCGCCTCCACCAGGACGTGCAGGTCACCGCGATACCCCGGCGCCCGCCGGACGCCCTGGTAGGCCTCGGCCGTGTACGTCGAGGGCGCCCACGCGTCGACGTGGGCCCGCACCGCTGCCTCCGGGCCGGCCTCGTCGGCGGTGCGGAACCGGAACCCGTCCGGCAGCACCGGTCGTGCCAGGTCGGTGAGGTCCCGCTCGTTCAGCTGCGTCCACGTCCCGGTGTCGCCGAGCGAGGCCGGGTCCGTCCCGTAACCGTGTGCCGCCCACCGCCGCAGGGCGAACTCGTCGGCGGCGCCCGGCCGCACGCCGCGGTCGACGCCCGCCGCCACGGCGTCGTACCAGTCGATCACCTCGTCCAGGAGCCCGGCGTGGTGGGGGTGGACCTGGTGCGCCAGGTAGGCGGACGTGACGTCCTTCACAGTCCCGTCGCTCAACCGCACCCGGTGCGGGAGGTGCGCCCAACCCCACGCCACCAACTCCCCGCCCGAGAACCACAGGCGACGCGGCCAGGTCGCGCCGTTGGCGGCGTGCCCCTTGCCCCAGATCCACGCCGCCTCGCCGAACGACGCGTCGCTGTTCACCAGGTCCGGCCGGCTCGCGGTGACGCGCTGCGCCAACCCTTGGATCAGGGGCACGTCCGCGGCGGTCATCAGTTCGGCGTTCGCCATGGTGCGCCACTGTGTCAGGGACCGGCGAAGCCGTCGAACCGTTTTGCGGAACGGTGCGGAACCCCGTGTTCCGCGCGTTGTGCAATCGCTGCCTCGGGATCGCACCCGATGCCGGAATGGACAACGCGGTCGGACGCTGAAATCGCGGCGGAGTCGGCGCGGTGATTGGTGCGGGGGCGCCAGGGCGGGGTGCGGTCGTGGTCCGAGGGCGTGACTGCCTGTGCTCGCCGCGGATCGGGTTGTGTGGATTCCGGGACGACGGGGTAGCCGTGACTTGCCGTGCGCGCGAGCACGGCGGGGATCCACATGTGGTCTGGCCGGCTCGACGCGGTGTCGTTGAGCAACCAGCGCCCGTGCGGCCCGGTCGCGCGGTGCGGGCTCGTACTGGTAGTCCGAGCCCGCACCGCGCCCCTTGTGCCCGGTGGACGTCACCAGGTGCGGGGGCAGAGGTGCGTCGAACGCGCGGGGCAGTCATGATTGATCCGTGAGCGATGCCGACCTGCCCGCACCGGAGCTGACCACGGCTGCCGACGGCAACACGACGATCGTCCGCGTCACCGGGGAGATCGACCTGTCCAACAGCGACGAGCTGCGCGATCGTTGCCTGGAGTTCCTCGACGCCGGGGTGGACGCCCTGGTGATCGACCTGTCCGAGGTGACGTTCTTCGCCTCCTCCGGGATCGCCGCCCTCGGCCAGATCCGCGTGCACAACGCCACGCGCCAACGACCGGTGCACGTCGTGGCCAGCCGCACCGTGCGCCGTTCGCTCGAGGTCACCGCGATGGACAGCCTGCTGCCGCTGCACGAGTCGCTGGAGAACGCGCTCGTCGCCGCCAAGGCGGACGTGACCTGAGCCCGCTCAGGTGTTGCCGAGCGCGGCGGCCGACGTCCGCGCGCCGAGAGCCCGGTGGTCGTCCTCCGGGACCGGCAGGGCGGCGAACTGGTGGCGCACGACCTGGAACGGCTCGGCGGCCGGGTGGCCGCTCAGCCAGCCGAACCACGCGTCCTTGAGGGCGAGGTGCTCCGGGCGCAGGTAGGCGCGGTCGGACTGGGTGCGGTGCATCTCGATCGCGCGCTGCCGCACGCTCGCCGAGTGCTCCGTGACCGGGTAGAACGCGGTCGGGGTGAAGGTGTGGCCGCTGCTCGGCGTGCGGTACCAGGACAAGCCGACGGCCGACCGCCGCAGCGCCGCGCCGACGATCGCCGCCGTGGCCCGGTGGTCCTGGTGGGTGTCGTCGGGGTGCGGCGCGAACACGATGTCGGCCGCGGCGACGTGCTCCTCCAGCCAGCGCACCCGCGCCCGCGTGACGGCGAGGCCGCCGTCACGGCCGGTCGGGTCGGCGACCAGTTCGGCGCCGAGGACGGCCGCCGCCGACTTCGCCTCGGTCAGCCGGGTCTCGTCCCCGCCGGTCATCAGGGCGATGGTCACCCGATGGCCGCAGGCCGCGTACGCGGCGAGCAGGCTGCCGGCGCCGTACTCGGCGTCGTCGGGGTGCGGTGACACCGCGACGACGTCCAGCGATCGGAACGGGTGCTGCTCGTTCACCGTGAAAGTCCTTTCCAGAGAGGAGCCTTCCGGCGACCGTGGAATCACGCCCGTCCGCGGTGTCCGGGCAGACGCGGGATCACGGCGCGCCGAATTCCCATCTTGGAGGGTGCCGGGAGGCGTGGCTAGCGCTGATTCGTGCCTGGACGAGTGAAAAGTCTCGTTATTCCGCCCGCATCTGAATCGATAAACACACAAGCGTGTCATCTGTGCCGGCTAACGCTCCGAGTGCGTATTGCGATTCACGAATTCGATTCGAAAGCGATCTTCGACCCCGTCGCGGCGCACGAGTCGTCCCCTCCCTCAGGCGAACAGCGGGGTGAGGGCGGCGACCAGCTCGGTGACCAGCGGCACGGCCTGGGCGTACCCGGTGGAGCGGTGGTGCTCGGTCAGCACGACCACGACGTAGCGCCGGTCGACCACGCCGGTGGTGTCGAGCACCCGTCGACCGTCGTAGCAGCACGCCCAGCCCTGCTTCACCCCCGACCGGTGCGCGCCGACGGCGTCGGGGATGCCGAAGGTCTGGTCGAACCCGTCCTCGCCGGACGGCGTAGCGGCCTCCAGCGCGGGCACGATCACCCTGGCGTGCCGTGACTTCATGACGTGCCGGTACACGGCGACGACGTCACGGGCGGTCATCCGGACGTCGCCCCACTGCTTCGGGTTCTCCGCCGGCACCAGGCCCGTGAGGCCGATCCGGTCCGCCCAGTGCCCCGGGATGGACGTGCGCCACAGGCGGTTGGCGATCTCGTCGCTGCTGGCGGCGATCATCCGGGTCACGTCCCCTGGGCTCGCCGCGCCGTTCTCCAGCACGTCGAGCGCGATCAGCAGCTTCACCACGGACGCGCTCGGGAACGGTTCGTCGGGGCCTTCGGCGAACCGGTGACGGCCGCCACCGCCACCGCCCCCGCGCACAACGCCGCCAACCAGTTCTTCGTCCTGTCCACACAGCTTCAAGGTCATCAGCGCGCCCGAAAATCGGCATGAATTCGAGGCAACCTCACGAGGGTTCGCGTCGTACGCGTGAAGGGCGGGGGACGGCTGACGGCCGCGCCGACCACCCCCGAAGTGGTCCCGAACGCGTGGCCGCGAGGCCCCGAAGCGTCCGGGGCGGGCGACCGTTGACACGGTGCGGAGCGCGCATTTGAGTGTGCCGCACGTCAGGTTGCGGGCGTCTCGGGACCATGCCGCCTCGGGCGCCGCACATCCCCGTTCGGAGGAAGGCGCCACGTGCCCCACCAGGTCTCCGCACGCGAGGCAGTCGGTCGCGCCGCCCGGCAGGCGCCCAACGCGTGGCGCGTCCTCGCGCTGTTGGCCGTGGCGAACCTGCTCAACTTCTACGACCGCACCGTCCCGGCCATCGTCGTGGAGCCGATCAAGGCCGAGTTCGGGCTGACCGACCTCCAGATCGGGCTGCTCAGCGCGTCGTTCACCGTCGTCTACGCGCTGGCGGGCATCGCGTTGGGGCGCTTGGCGGACCGCGTCGCGCGCCGCAAGGTCATGGCGTGGGGCCTGATCACGTGGAGCCTGTTCACCGCCGCAGGGGGCGGGGCGTGGAGCTTCGCGAGCCTGCTGCTGTTCCGGATCGGCGTCGGCGTCGGCGAGGCGTCCTACGCGCCGGCGGCGAACTCGCTGATCGCCGACCTGTTCCCGGCCCACAAGCGGTCCCGCGCCGTGGCGGTGTTCCAGTTCGGGCTGCCGCTGGGCCTGGTGCTGTCCTTCTTCACCACCGGCGCGATCGTCGAGGCGTTCGGCAGCTGGCGCGCGCCGTTCGTCGTGGCTGCCATCCCCGGCCTGCTGGTCGGCGTGGCCCTGTTCTTCATCCGCGAGCCCGAGCGCGGCGCGGCGGAGGAGCGGGCCACCGCGTCGACCGAGGTCACGCGGCCCATCCGCGCCCTCCTGCGCATCCCGACCCTGTGGTGGCTCGTGGTCAGCGGCATCGGGTTGCAGGTCGGCGCCTACGCCGCCGCGACGTTCCTCGTGCCGCTGTTCCAGCGCTACTTCGGCATGTCGCTCACCGCCGCCGCCGTGAACACCGGCGTCGCGATGGGGGTCAGCGGTGTCCTCGGCCTGCTCCTCGGCGGCGCGTCCGCCGACCGCGCCAGCCGGAAGTCCCGCCGCGGCAGGCTCCTGGTGGCCGTTGTCGCGCTCGCTGTCGCGGCCCCGCTGACGTTCTGGGCGTTGAGCCTGCCCAACACGGAACCGGTGCTGTTCCTCGTCGTGTTCTCCCTCGGCTGGCTGCTGCAGTTCTCGTTCCACACCTCGGCCCTGCCCACGGTGTCGGACGTCGTCGAACCGCGGCTGCGCTCCACGGCGATCGCGCTGTTCTTCGCCGCCTTCTACCTGCTCGGCGGCGCGTTCGGCCCCATCGTGGCCGGCGCGCTGTCCGACCACTACGCCGCCACCGCCACCGAGATCCCGCCGGGCCTGACCGCCGAGGCCGTCGGCCTGCACGACTCGCTGCTGGTCCTCGTGCCGGCGTCGTTGCTGGTCGCCGCGCTCGGCATGCTCGGCGCGGCCAGGACGGTGGACCGAGACCACCGCGACGCGACCCCCGCCCACGACGCACCCGGGACCTCGGGGGAGGACCCGGGCGCCGACACCTCCACCGGATGGTCCGACATGGCAACCTTCCCGTTCCGCAACGACGGCGCCGCCGCCGTCGTCACCGGCGCCGCTTCGGGCATCGGCGCGGCCACCGCCCTCGAACTGGCCCGGCGCGGCGCGAACCTCGCGCTGGTCGACATCGCCGAGGACGGCCTGATCGAGGTCGCGGCGCAGGCGAGGGACCTGGGCGTCCGGGTCAGCACGCACGCCGTGGACATCACCGACGTCGCCGCGGTGGCCGCGCTGGCGGACGCGGTGGCCGCCGAGCACGGTGGGGCGCACGTGCTGGTCAACAGCGCCGGCGTGTCCCTCCTCGGCTACTTCGAGCAGCTGACCCTGGAGGAGTTCCGCTGGCTGCTGGACGTCAACCTCTGGGGCACCATCGCGGTGACCAAGACGTTCCTGCCGCTGCTGATGGCGCAGCCCGCGGCGCACATCAGCAACCTGTCCAGCGCGTACGGCCTCATCGCGCCGGCCGGCCGCGCCCCTTACGCCACCTCGAAGTTCGCCGTGCGGGGCTTCACCGAGTCCCTGCTGCACGAGCTGGAGGACACCGGCGTCAGCGTCAGCGTGGTCTTCCCCGGAGGCGTCAAGACGCAGATCGCGCTGAAGGCCCGTGTCGCCGCCGCCGTCCCGCCGGAGCGCGCCGCTGCCGCCGCCCGCGCGCAGACCGAGAAGTACCGGACCACGCCCGAGGAGGCCGCGCGCGTCATCGTCGACGGCATCGCCGCGCGCAAACCCCGCGTGCTGGTCGGCAACGACGCCCGCATGCTCGACCGACTCGCCCGCGTGGCGCCCGTCCGCTACTGGAAGGCGATCCGCGGCGCGATGGCCGCGTCCACGGACACGACCGACCGCCGGGACGCCGTTGCCGAGGAGAAGGTGTCGCACTGAAACCCCGTGCCCAACGGGTGGCACGTCAGGAAATTCCGACCTGACGTGGTCGGAGGGCCGGCACGGAACGCGTTCGTCGTGGTGAGGCGCTTCTTGTGGGCACGTACGGCTGCCGACGCCGCAACGACGAACCGGACACCGGTATCTAAACTGAGAGAGGTACGCGCGCCGGCGACACGTGAGCGGGCGGGCGGAAAACCCTGTTGGCGGGCCACGGCGGCCACTGCTACTTTTCCGGCGGCCGTGCGAGAGACCGAGGAGGTGGTACCCGTGTGCGTATCGACATGGGTGCTCCCCTCAGGGGTCACGGTCGGGCGGTAGGTCGTCCGGGAGCGCCGTTCACGAGCACTCCCGAAAGGCACGACCGTGCGATTCACCTCCGAACAGCGGCTCGACGACGACGTCCTCGAGCGCCACTTCACCCTGGGCGAGATCCCCGGCATCCTGTGGACGCCCGGATCGGCGTCGGCCTCCACGCCGGTGCCGCTGATCCTGGTCGGCCACCCCGGCGGACTGCGCGACATGTACTCCCGACTGGTGGTCCGGGCCTGCCACTCCGCGGCGGAGGGCTTCGCCGCGGCCACCATCGAGCTGCCCGGCGGCGGTGACCGGCCCCGTGTCGCCGACGTCGAGGAGGCCCGCGCCGACCTGCTCCGGGCGTTGGCGGCGGGCGAGCCGGTCGGCGACGACACCGTCGACCGGCTCGTCCTCCCGCTGGTCGACCAGGCCGTCCCGGAGTGGCGGTCCGCGCTGGACGCGATCCTGGCGCTGCCCGAGATCGGCGGCCCGGTCGGCTACGCGGGAGGGATCATGGGCATCGGCATCCGGCTGGCGGTGGTCGAGCCGCGCATCTCGGCCGCCCTGCTGTTCGCCGGCAGCGTCGTGCCACGGGCCCTGGTCGAGGAGGCCCGGCAGGTCACCGTTCCGCTGCAGGTCCTGCTGCAGTGGGACGACGAGGGGAACGACCGGCAGTCGGCGCTGGACCTGTTCGACGCCTTCGGCTCCGCGGAGAAGACGTTGCACGCCAACATGGGCGGGCACACCGGCGTCCCGGAGTTCGAGGGGGACGACGTGAACCGGTTCTTCGCCCGACACTTGAAGTGACCTGAGGCGGTCAGGCCGGGGGTCCCGACCGTTCGGGACCCCCGGCCGCCGCCGTGTGGAAGAATCTTGAACCATGACGAGGCTGCAGGGGGTCCACGTCGAGGGCGCACCGCGTTCGGTCCGGGCCTGACGGTGGGCGGGCAGCCACCGCGGTGGATCGACGCCACCCGCCTCCCCGAGGACGTCTTGGCACTGATCGCCGCGCTCGGCCCCGGCGAGGACCTGATCGTCAAGCGGGACGGCAGGCCGATCGCCACGATCTCCGGCACACCGGGCACGTTCGACTACGGGATCGTCGATCCCGGCAGCCGGAGCGGCCACGCCGCGGAACGCCCGTCGTCGGCCTACGAGGACGTGACGGTCGTGGCCACCGCGATGAAGCTGTCGGCGTCGGCTCGGGCGTCGCTGTCCGCCCGGCTCGGTCCCGACTACATCGTGCTGGACCTGAACTCCGCCCCCGAGACCTCCGACGTGGTGCTGGTGCCGCCGGTCAGCCCGCAGCTGATCGGCATCCTCCGGTCGAAGTTCCCGAAGGCCCGCGTCGTCATCGCGGAGATCGAGGACGCGGAACTCGGGGTCAGCTACCGCGGCCCGCTCCGCCGGCTCCTCGACGCCGGCGCGGACATCTACCTGCCGTCCAGCACGATCCCCCGCCTGGCCGAGCAGTTGGACCGCACGGTGACCCACCTGCGCCAGGCCACCGGGGGCGGTTCGACGCCGTTGGTCATCGAGGCATTCCAGGGCGACAGCGCCGCAGAAGACGTGTGACGTCAACCGAATCCGGCGTCACGAGGCGGTTCGCCCGTTCCCTTCGGCCCGCGCGATCGCATCGACCAGCCGTGCCCGTTCCCGGGCGATCCAGCCGCCCTCCGAGTAGTTCCGGAGGAACGCCTCGGCGAACTCGACGGGGTCCGCGCCGACGACCTCGCGGACCGGCTGGTGGTGCGCGGCGGCCCGTTCGAACAGGTCGGCCAGGTCCTCGAACATCGACGCGGCGCTGTCGCCGTCCGCCCCGAAGCGCATGAGGTAGCGCTCCACGGCTTCGACGGCGGTGCGGTGGCCGGCGGGGAGCCGCTCAACACGCGCCTTGTACGCCTTCCAACGCCGCTTGTCGCCGATCACCTTCGAAGCCAGGTCTGCGATGGTCATGATCAGTTACCCCTTTCGCGGAGCTCGTCCGGTCGTTCTGCGAGGAAGTTCTTCGTCCTCCGGAACTCACGGGGACCACGATGGCCGCCGGTCCTGACACCGACCGGTCACCGCGCTGACACGGCTGCCGACAGGGGTGTCGTCGGGGGTAGCCGACCCGACGGCGATCTTGAGGGGTTGTCCCGGCGCAACGGCCGTCAAGGCGCGGTTGTGAGGGATAACAGGAACCGGCCGCGATGCGGGCACACCTGTGAGAACAGTTGAGCAGGCAACACAAATCACCCGGCTGAGAGCATGTTAACGGTAACATTGCAGCGCTGCAAGACCTTGTGCGCGTCGAAGCACGGGCGCTAGGGTCGCCACAACGCTTCCCGCGCCCGGCCGGCGTGCGGCGCGGGGTTGCCATGATTCCTGCTCGCAAGGAGGCGAAGCATGGGTCTACGCGAAACAGCTTTCCGGGGTGTGACGGCCGTTCCGGGCCCTCGACTCCTCCGACGATCCCGGTGTGACCGCCGGCGCGCGTAGTCGCGGCGGCGGTCGTCGGCAGAACGCCTGACGACCGCCCGCGGAACCACCCCGAGGTTCGCCCTCCGGTCCTGTCGCGACTGACGACACCCGGTCGGGCCCTTGTCGTGCGCCGTTCGGCACCGGCACATCGGCGTCGAACATCCCGCGCACCCCAGCGGTGCGGTGTGTCGTGTCCGACCGCGCCGCCGTCCAATCAGGACAGTTCGGTGTTCGTGCTGCCCTGCGCACACCACCACAACGGATCGAGGGTTCCTTGCCTACTCTGAAGATACGCGCCTCGGCGCTGCTGGCCGCGCTGGTCGTGACCGTCGCCGCGGCGCCGAGCGCGTCGGCCTACCCCGGGCCGGGCTACGTGACCGGCGACATCGGCGTGCACGACCCGAGCGTGGTCAAGCGCCCCACCGGCGGCTACCTGGTGGCGCACACCGGTAACGGCATCTCGCTGAAGACCTCCGCCGACCGGACCACGTTCCGCAACGCGGGCGCGGCGTTCCCCAACGGCACGTCGTGGGCCAACACCTACACCAACAACAGCCGCCACCTGTGGGCGCCTGACATCACCTACCGCAACGGCCAGTACTACATGTACTACTCGGCCTCGACGTTCGGCTCGAACCGGTCGGCGATCTTCCTCGCCACCAGCCCGAGCGGCAACTCCGGCACGTGGACCCACCGCGGCCTGGTCGTCGAGTCCCGCACCAGCGACAACTTCAACGCCATCGACCCGGACCTGATCGTCGACGACCAGGGCCGCTGGTGGCTGAGCTTCGGCTCGTTCTGGTCCGGCATCAAGATGATCGCGCTCAACCCGTCCACCGGCCTGCGCGCGGACACCAGCCTCCGCAGCATCGCCGGCCGCAACGGCGGCGCGATCGAGGCGCCGAACATCTTCAAGCGCGGCAGCTACTACTACCTGTTCGTCTCGTTCGACTACTGCTGCCGCGGCGCGTCGAGCACCTACCGGGTCATGGTCGGCCGCTCCACCAGTGCCACCGGCCCGTACCACGACCGCAACGGGGTCGTGATGACCTCGGGTGGTGGCACGGAGATCCTGGCCGGTCAGGGCAGCGTCCACGGCCCCGGCCACCAGGACGTGTTCGCCGACACCGACAGCGACATCCTCGTCTACCACTACTACGCGGACAACGGGGCCTCCCTGCTGGGCGTCAACTGGCTCGGATGGGACGCCGCGGGTTGGCCGTACGTCCGCTGACCCACCGCACAGCACCCCGGCCGCTGCCACGAGTCATTCGTGGCAGCGGTCGTGCCGGCGGGTGCCGGTGTGGAGGAGCTTGGCCTGGATCTCGATGGTGTCCGGGTGGTCCAGCGGTTCGAGGACGGCGAGCGCCCGGGTCCACGCGCCGGCCCCGGGGCGGTCGCCGGTCGCCTCCAGGGCGTCGCCGAGCCGGTCGAGGCTCGTCGCCTCCCGGTACGGGTCGCCGAGTTCGCGGAACAGGGTCAACGCGCGGCGGTAGCAGTCGGCGGCTCCGACGCCTCGCCGTCCGGTCTGATCATCTGGGATTGCCACGCGGGCGCCAACCAGCGCTGGTCCGTCGCGGGGCGCACCGCCTGACGGAGCTTCACCCAGGTGCGGGAGATCGTCGCCAGGGCGGAGTTCGACGCGGCGGGGGTCGGCTTGTACGTCCGGGCGACGACCGCGGGCACGAGCGGTTTCACGGCCGCGCGGCTCGCCACCGCCGTCATCATTGCCGAGTGCACCGCGTAGCTGCCCGAGCCGCGCCTGCACGCCGTGAGGTACCGTCACGCAGAGTGGTCGCCGAGGCGGGGTTGACCTTGACACGGTGACAAGGTGTCGACTGGGTGCAGGAGGTGGTCCCGATCCCCACGACACACGGAACCCCGCAGAACACCCGCCTGGCCGACGCGCTGAGCGCCGAGGACTCGTCGGTCCGGCTCCGGGCGGCCCTGGCGGTCGGCGCGAACCCCGACCCCGACCTGCTGGAGACCCTGGTCCGGCGGTGTGCGGTCGAGCCGGACTTCTTCGTGCGGGACATGCTGTCGTGGGCGCTGGCCCGCCTCCCGCCGGACATCACCCTGCCCCGGATTCGCCGCGAACTCGACTCCGAGCGCGCCCAGGCCCGCGGCCAGGCGCTGCACACGCTCTCCAAGATCGGCGACAGGAGCGCGTGGCCGTGGATCACGCGCGACATGCTGCGCGACGCCGACGACGAGGTGGCCCGGACGGCGTGGCGCGTCGCGTGCGCGCTCGTCCCGGAGGACGGGAAGGAGGACCTGGCCGACGAGCTGGTCACGCAGTTCGGCCGCGGTGGACGCGACGTGCGGTTGAGCCTGAGCCGGGCACTGGTCGACCTCGGCGACGTGATCAGGCCCGTGCTGGAGGACGCGGCGGCGGACCCGGACCCGGCGGTGGCCGCGCACGCCCGTGCCACGGAACTGCTCCTGGACGACCCGGAGACCGGTTTCGACGCGGCCGTCGCGGAGGCTCAGCGGATCGTCGCCCTCGGCGCGGAACGGGCCGCCGCGAACCCGGAGGAGGCGGAGGTTGCGGCGTGCTGATCGGTGACGTGGCCCGCCACTCGGGCGTGAGCACCCGGATGCTCCGGCACTACGACGCCCTCGGGCTGGTGCGGCCGACCGGGCGCACGGTCGGCGGCTACCGCGAGTACTCCGCCGAGGACGTCCGCCGGATCTTCCACGTGGAGGGCCTGCGGTCCCTCGGGCTCTCGCTGAAGCAGGTCGGACGTGCGCTGGAAGACCCGGCCTTCACGCCGTCCGGCCTGGTCGGCGACCTCATCAAGTGGACGGAAGACCGCCTGGAGCGGGACCGGGAACTGCTCGACCGGCTCCGCGCGATCGACGCGTCGGCGCCCACGGGCTGGCAGGACGTCCTGCACGTCGTCGACCTCATGCAGGGGCTCACCTCGCCCAGCGCCGCCCGCCGGCAGCAGGCCGTCCTGGCCCGGCCGGACGGCGCGCCGGTTCCCGCCGACGTGCTGGCCGGGGCGGCC
>NZ_JBHTLK010000086.1:0-26283 GCF_042678885.1 Saccharothrix hoggarensis | reverse complement strand
CGAGTGGTGGCGCGCGGCGGGCGCCGCGGCCGGCACGGGCCCGTGGTTCGGGACGGCGGCGCCGGCGGGCGAGTTCCAGCGGTAGCCCACCGTGGCGGCCGGGCGTCAAGTTGTGCCCGGCTGGAATCGACCCTTCACATCGCGTTTCCTAACCGTTACAGTTCTGGGAGCGCTCCCAGTCCGGTTCCGGTCAGTGCGGACCACGAAACGGGCCGACCTCCTGTGCGGGTCACCGTGGTCCCGCTCGCGAAGGAAGTGATGTGGATGATCGAGTTCTCGTCCCGTCTGGATGCGCGTGCGAGTTCCTTGCGCACGTTGAGCATCCCGCTCCTGCGGGGGTCGCTCGGCGTGGTGTTCGTCTGGTTCGGCGCCCTCAAGGTGGCCGGCACGACGCCGGTCGCCGAGCTGGTCGCCCGAACCGTTCCGTGGCTCGACCCGGGCGCGTTCGTGCTCGCGCTCGGCGTCGTGGAAGTGGTGCTCGGAATCGCCCTGGTGGTGGGGTTCCGGTTGCGCTGGGTAGCGCTGCTGGTGGTGCTCCACCTCTGCGGCACGTTCTCGACGCTGGTCGTGCAGCCGTCCGTCGCCTTCCAGTCGGGCAACCCGCTGCTGCTGACGATGACCGGCGAGTTCGTCGTGAAGAACCTGGTCCTGATCACCGCCGGCCTTGCGGTCATGTCGGCCGACGCACCCGTGCGGCAGCGGGTCGCGCAGGCGGGCGTCCACCAGCGGTGATCCTCGCGGTGCTGCGGGGCCCCGACCGGCCCCGCAGCACGGCCTCCGCGTGACGCGTCAGGCGCGCCGCGCGAGGTGGGCGGCGACGCCGTCCAGGTAGAGGTCCAGCCCGAACCGGAAGTCGGCCTCCACCTCGTTCTCGACGTACAGGTCGTCGTGGTCGAACACCCCCGCCTCGACGACGCGCCCCAGCGCGGGCAGCTTCCGCGGGTCGACCAGCAGCCGCAGCGCCCGCCCGTACTCCCGCCCGAACGCCTCGGGGTTGTCCTGGTAGGCCTGCGACAGGTCGGCGGTCAGCCGGACCTCCCCGTGCACGAACGTCAGCAGGCCCATCACCACGCCGACCTTCTCCGGCTCGCTCAACGGGGTGTCGGCGAGCGCGGTGAGCGCGCGGTCGAACCAGGCCAGGTTCCGCGGCCCGATCGGCGGCCCCTCCAACGGGATGCGGGCGTACCACGGGTGCGTGCGGAGCGTCGTCAGGACGCTGTTCGCCCACACCGTGAGCCCGGTGCGCCAGTCCGCGTCGGCGGGGAGCTCGGGCGGGTCGTCCAGCGCCGCGTCGGACATCAGCCGGAGCAGTTCGTCCTTGCTCCTCACGTGCCGGTAGAGCGCCATCGTGGAGTTGCCGAGCTGCTGCGCCACCCGTGCCATCGAGACCGCCGCGAGCCCTTCGGCGTCCGCGACCTCGATCGCGGCCCGGGTGATGTCGGCGACCGTGAGGGACGGCTTGCGGCCCCGTCTCGGCGTCTCGCGCAGGCCCCAGAGCAGCGCGATCTCCTCCGGTAGGCCGTGCTCCTCGGTCATCCCCGCCCTCTCGTCACCACTGCGACCAGTCTAGGGCTACCGGAAGTAACTGCGTATGAGTTACGCTTTTTAGCGTACTTGATACACATAAGGGGGCAGTGATGATCGTTGAGGCGAGCGGCCTGCGCAAGGCGTACGGGTCGACCGCGGTGCTGGACGGGATAGACCTGGAGGTCGCCGAAGGGTCGGTCTTCGCGTTGCTCGGTCCCAACGGCGCCGGCAAGACGACCACGATCCGCGTCCTGTCCACGCTCTCGCGGCCCGACGGGGGAGAGCTGCGGGTGGCCGGGTTCGACGTGGTGCGGGAACCCGCGAAGGTGCGCGGCGTGATCAGCCTGACCGGCCAGTACGCCGCCGTGGACGCCGAGCAGACCGGCCGTGAGAACCTGGTCATGGTCGCCCGGCTGATGCACCTCGGCCGGTCCGCCGCCAAGGCCCGCGCCGCCGAGCTGCTGGAGCGGTTCGACCTGGTCGAGGCCGCCGACCGGCGGGTCAAGACCTACTCCGGCGGCATGGGCAGGCGGCTCGACCTCGCGATGAGCCTCGTCGCCGCGCCGCGGGTGATCTTCCTGGACGAGCCGACCACCGGCCTCGACCCGGCCAGCCGCACGACCATGTGGGACGCCATCCGCGACCTCGTCCGCACCGGCACCACCATCTTCCTCACCACCCAGTACCTGGAGGAGGCCGACCGCCTGGCGGACCGGATCATGGTGCTGGACAGGGGGAAGGTCGCCGCGCAGGGCACCGCGGACGACCTCAAGGCACGGGTCGGCGGCGAGCGCGTCGACCTCCGCTTCACCTCCGGCGCGGCCCTCGACGTCGCGTCGGCCGTGCTCGGCGGGTTCGCCGACCGGGAGCGGCTCGTGCTCAGCGTCCCGTCCGACGGCACCGCCGCGCACCTGCACGCCGTGCTGGACGACGTGCGCGCCGCCGGTGTGGCGCCCGCCCAGGTGTCCTCGCACCGCCCGACCCTCGACGACGTCTTCCTCGCGCTCACCGCCCCCCAAGGAGTGCCCGCATGAGCCACGCCCTGTCCGACTCGATGACGATGGTCGGCCGCAGCGTGCGGCTGGCCCGGCGCAACGTCGACACGATGATCATGTCCATCGTACTGCCGCTGATGATGATGGCCCTGTTCGTGTACGTCTTCGGCGGCGCGATCAACACCGGCACCGGGTACATCAACTACGTGGTGCCGGGCATCATCCTGCTGTGCACCGGCTACGGCGCCTCGTCCACCGCGATGGCCGTCGCCGACGACATGAACAGCGGCATGATCGACCGCCTGCGCTCGATGCCGATCCGCGGCTTCGCCGTGCTGACCGGGCACGTGGCGGCGAGCGTCGCCCGCAACGCCCTGTCCACCACGGTCGTCGTCGCCGCGGCCGTCGCCATGGGCTTCCGCCCGTCCGCGACCCCGGTCGAGTGGACCGCCGCGGCGGGCCTGCTGCTGCTCTACGTGCTCGCGCTGTCGTGGCTCGCGGCGGGACTGGGCGCGGTGGCGAAGTCGGTGGAGTCCGCCAGCGCGATGAGCTTCTTGATGCTGTTCCTGCCCTACCTGAGCAGCGCGTTCGTGCCGACGGACACCATGCCGGCGTTCCTGCGGGGCATCAGCCGCAACCAGCCGATCACGCCCGTGATCGAGACCGTGCGCGGCCTGCTCACCGGCACGCCGATCGGCGACGAGGGCTGGATCGCGCTCGCCTGGTGCGCCGGGCTGCTCGTCGCGTCGTTCGTCCTGGCGACCGCCCTCTACCGGCGGCGGACCAACGACTGAGGCCGGCGCCCGTCCCGCCGCAGTCCACAGTGGACCGCGGCGGGACGGGGACGCGGCCACCGGAGTCGGCGGAAGGGCCTGATCGGCGGTCGGCGATGTGCGATCCTCGACCAATGGCTCCCCTGGGACCGGCCTTCTGGCGGCTGTGGACGTCGACCGGCCTGTCGAACCTGGCCGACGGCGTGTTCAAGGTGGTCCTGCCCCTGGTGGCCATCCAGATCACCCGGGAGCCGACGCTGATCGCCGGCCTGGTCTTCGCCCTGACCCTGCCGTGGCTGGTCTTCGCCCTGCCCGCGGGCGCGCTGGCCGACCGCTTCGACCGCCGCCGCACCATGCTCGGCGCGAACGTCGTC
Source organism: Saccharothrix hoggarensis (assembly GCF_042678885.1). Taxonomy (GTDB): domain Bacteria; phylum Actinomycetota; class Actinomycetes; order Mycobacteriales; family Pseudonocardiaceae; genus Actinosynnema; species Actinosynnema hoggarensis. The sequence continues at coordinate 22,614 of NZ_JBHTLK010000086.1, read as the reverse complement.
CGCACCGCCCTGCTGGCGGTGCTGGCCGGCGCGGTGGCGACGGACCTGGTCACCATCTGGCTCCTGTACGCCGTGGCGCTCGTCGCGGGCGTCACCGAGACGCTGTACGACACGTCGGCCCAATCCCTGGTCCCGCAGCTCGTGGACCGCGAGCAGCTGCCCCGGGCCAACGCCCGCCTGGTCACCGTCGAGCTGACCGCGAACGAGTTCTCCGGGCCGCCCATCGCGGGCCTGCTCATCGCCGCCGGGGCGCTGGCCGCGTTCGCCACCCCCGCGGCCCTGTGGCTGCTGGCCGTCCTCGCGCTGTGGTCGTTGAAGGGGACGTTCCGGGTCGAGCGCCACCAGCGGACGACGTTGCGCGCGGACATCGCCGAAGGGCTGCGGTTCCTCCTCGGCCACCGCCTGCTGCGCACCCTGGCCTCGATGGTCGGCGTGATCAACCTCGCCAGCGGCGCGTCCGGCGCGGTGCTCGTGCTGTACGCCGTGGGACCCGAGTCGGCCATGAAGCTGACTCCGCAGCTGTTCGGCCTGCTCCTCACCGCGCCCGCGGCCGGCAGCCTGGTCGGCTCCCTGGCCGCCGAGCGGGTCATCGCGAAGCTCGGTCGGGGCGGCTCGATCGCCCTCGGCTTCTCCATCACCACCCTGCTCGTCGTCACGCCGGCGGTGACCGCCTCGCCGTTGCTGGTCGCGGCGGGGTTCGTGGTCGCGGGCGCCGGGGTCGCCGTCCTCAACGTCGTCGTGGTGTCGCTGCGGCAGGTCGTCACCCCGAACCGCCTGCTGGGACGCGTGAACAGCGCGTACCGGCTGGTCGCCTGGGGCTCGCTGCCGATGGGCGCGGCGATCGGCGGGGTGTTGGGCCAGGTGTTCGGCCTGCGCGCGGTGTTCGTGGTCATGGGCGCGGTCGCGCTCACCGCGCTGGTCGGCCTGGCCGGCGCCACGAACCGCAAGGTCGAGGAGGCGCTGGCGGTCGACCCCGACGCCGTGCCGACGTCCGACTGACCCAGTCCTCGGCGGCCGCGACCACTTTTGGCCGCCCGCGGTGTCCATCCCTGTGTGAGGGTCCGCAGGAAACGAGGAGGCACCATGGGGGGAATCCCGCCGGCGAGGGCCGACGAGCTGCTGGCGCGGGCGCGCGGCGGGGACGGCGAGGCGTTCCGCGGGCTCGTGGAGCCGTACCGGCGCGAGCTGCACGTGCACTGCTACCGCATCCTGGGGTCGGTGCAGGACGCCGAGGACCTGGTGCAGGAGACGCTGCTGGCGGCGTGGCGGGGGATCGGCGGCTACGAGGAACGCGCGTCGGTGCGGACGTGGCTCTACCGGATCGCGACGAACCGCTGCCTGAACGCGTTGCGGGCCGGTTCCCGGCGTCCGCCCGAGCACCCGGCCTACCACCCGGAGGTCCCGTTGCCCGAGCCGTCGCACCGCCGAGGGGAACCGAGCTGGCTGGAGCCGTACCCGGAGGTGCTGCTGGAGGACGTCGCCGACGACGTGCCGGGGCCGGAGGCGCGGCACGAGACCAGGGAGTCGATCTCGCTCGCGTTCCTGGCGGCGTTGCAGCAGCTGCCGCCGCGGCAGCGCGCCGTGCTGGTGCTGCGGGACGTGCTCGGCTTCCGCGCCGCCGAGGTGGCCGACATCCTCGACACGACCGAGAACGCGGTGACCAGCGCGTTGACACGGGCACGCGGCGCCTTGTCGCGCGAGGTGCCCGTCCGGGAGAGCGCGCCGCTGCCCGACTCGCCCCGGGAACGCCGGATCGTGGCGGACTTCGTCCGCGCGTTCGAAAGCGGTGACGTCGACGCCGTCATCGCCCTGCTGACCGACGACGCGTGGCTCACCATGCCGCCCCTCCCGCTGGTGTACCAGGGCCTGGACGACGTCCGGCACTTCCTGGCCACCGTCGCCCTCCGCCCGGGTCGGCGCCACCGGCTCATCCCGACGCGGGCCAACGGCCAGCCGGCGTTCGCGTGCTACGTGCGCGACCCGCGGACGCCGATCCTGCGCGCGCACGGGGTGCTCGTGCTGACGCTCACCGGAGACCGGATCACCGCGGTGACCCGATTCGTGGACAACTCGCTCCTGGCCGCCTTCGGCTTCCCCCGGTCACTGCGCGCCTGACCGTGACACCGCACCACCTCGTCGGGCTTCCGCATGCCCATTTCACGCTGTGCCACAAGGAGGAACGGTGAATTCCGACAACGGGCGGACGACGTCCAAGCAGACGTGGGTGCTGGGGCTGGCCTCACTGGCGTCGTTCATGATGGCCCTGGACAGCCTGGTCGTCACCACGGCGCTGAGCACCATCCGGCAGGACCTCGCCGCGTCGATCGAATCACTCGAGTGGACCGTCAACGCGTACAACCTGACGTTCGCCGTGCTGCTGCTCACCGGCGCCGCGCTGGGTGACCGGTTCGGCCGGCGGCGGGTGTTCGTCCTCGGGCTGGCGTTGTTCACGTTGGCGTCGGTGGCCTGCGCGCTGTCCCCGAACATCGGCGTGCTGATCGCGTCGCGGGCGGTGCAGGGCGCCGGCGCCGCGATCGTGCTGCCGCTGTCGCTCACCCTGATCAGCGCGGTGTTCCCGCCGCGGCAGCGCGGCCGGGCGATGGGGCTGTACCTCGGCTTCACCGGCCTGGCGACGTTCAGCGGCCCGCTCGTCGGCGGTGTGATCGCCGAAGGGCTGGCCTGGCAGTGGATCTTCTGGCTGAACCTGCCGATCGGCGTGGCCGCGATCGTCCTCACGACCCGGCGCGTCGACGAGAGCGTCGGCCCGAACAACCGCCTCGACCTCGGCGGCGTCGTCCTGGTGACGCTGGGCGCGTTCGGCGTCGTCTGGGGCCTGGTCCGCGGCGCCGGGGCGGGCTGGACCAGCGTCGAAGTGCTGACCGCGTTGGCACTCGGGGTCGCCCTGATCGCCGCGTTCGTCGTGTGGGAACAACGCGCCAAGGCGCCCATGCTGCCGATGCGCCTCTTCCGCCGCCGGGCCTTCGCCACCGCCAACCCCGCGAACTTCCTCGTGTTCGCGTCCCTCTACGGCACCATGTTCTTCCTCGCCCAGTACTTCCAGGTGGTCCTCGGCCAGGGACCGCTCGTCGCGGGCCTGTGGCTCATGCCGTGGACCGCGACGCTGATGGTGTGCGCGCCGATCGCCGGCAGGTTGGCCGACAAGCACGGCGAGCGGCCGTTCGTCGTCGGCGGGCTCCTGCTCCAGACCCTCGGCATGGGCTGGATCGCCCTGGCGTCCGCCGCCGGCACCGGCTACCCGGAGCTGCTGCCCGCGTTGATCATCGGCAGCGCCGGCATCACGATGGCCATGCCGGCCGCCCAGAAGGCCGTGGTGGGGGCCGTGCAGCCGCAGGAGATCGGCCAGGCGTCCGGCGCGTTCATGATGCTGCGCATGTTCGGCGGCGTCTTCGGCACCTCGGTCACCGTCGCCGTCTTCGCCGGCGCGGGCGGCTACTCGTCCCCCGCGGAGTTCCGCGACGGCTTCTCCGCCGGCATGGCCGCGGTGGCCGCCCTGGCGTTCACCGGCGTGCTCGTCGCGCTCGGCATGCCCCGCGAGCACGTCGCCAAGGTCGTCACCGCCTCGTGACGCCGACCGTCGGCCGTCAGTGCGGGAAGACCCGTCGCGGACGTTCGGGCGACGTCGTCCCGGTGGTCCTCGATCACCAGGGCGACGTCGGCCATGCTCCGGGTGTCGCGCAACCGGTCGAGGTAGCCGACGGTCCCGGTGCTCGGCCGCAGCGGCGTGGCGGCCTCGGCGTGCGCCACCGCGTCCACCTCCAACCGCCGCACCAACGCCCGGCAGGCGGCCGTCAACGGCCGGACCCCGGTGCGCGGGAAGACGTGCACGACGGCCGGCAACCCACGCCCCTCCAACCACCGCGCCAACGTGCGCTCGGGGAAGTAGTCGTCGCTGCCGACGCTCCCCGGCCGCACGGCGGCCACGTCGGGCGCCACCCAGTCGTCCAACGCCAGCCGACCCGACTCGCTGAACGACAAGTTGGCCAAGTGCACCCGCTTGCCCAAGGCGGTCAAGCCAACCACCACCGGCAACCGCGACACCGTGACACGAACCCACTCCCGGCACTCAGTACCCTCGCCAGGCATGAGCCGCCCCCGGCAGACCGTCACGCTCACCGCGGATCTCGTCATCCTGACCATCCGGGACGGTGTCCTGTGCGTCTTGGTGGTCGAACGCGGCAATGAGCCGTTCGCGGGTCGTCTCGCGCTGCCCGGCGGTTTCCTCCGCGGTGACGAGAGCCTCGACCAGACGGCTGCGCGCGAGTTGTCCGAGGAAACCGGCATGAACGCGGAGAAGCTGGTCCTGCGACAGGTCGGGGTCTATTCCGCACCGGACCGCGACCCCCGGCGACCTCGGGTGGTGACGTGTGCCTACCTGGCCATCGCGCCGGACCTGCCGCTTCCCGCCGCGGGCTCCGACGCCCGGTCCGCGCGCTGGCTGCCCGTCGCCGAGGCACAGCGCTCGGGCCTGGCGTTCGACCACGACGAGATCCTGCGTGACGCCGTGGAGCTGGCCCGCGCCGAGCTGCAGTTCCGGACGATCGCCACCGCCTTCTGCGGCGACGAGTTCACGATCGGCGAGCTGCACGCGGTCTACGAGGTCATCTGGGGCGTGAAGCTGGACAAGCCGAACTTCCACCGCAAGGTCACCGAGTCGGACGGCTTCATCGTCCCGACCGGCGGCAAGCGCCCCACGCCCAACGGCCGTCCGGCGACGCTCTACCGGGCGGGCGGTGCGACCACGCTCTCGCCGCCGATGATGAGGCCGCGGTCGACCGGCGCCTGAGCGGTCGCGCAGCCGGCCGCCGTGCCGCCGAGCGCTGCGCCCAGCGCCAGGGCCGAGACGATCACGCGCACGGCGAGGCCGAGCGAACAGCGGATCTCCACGCTGACACCACCCCCTCTTGTAGGTACGACAATTGGCTCAACAGCAACGAAATTACGGCTGTCACCCCTTGATGTCAAGGTGACAATAACCTAGCCTTGGCAGCATGGATGACACGAGTGGTCGGTGTGCCGCGGCTCGAGCGCTCACCGCGGACGTGGTGCTGTTCACCAGGGTGGACGGCGAGCTGGCGGTACTGGCGGTGGAACGGGGCAAGGAGCCGTTCCGCGCCGCCCTGGCGTTGCCGGGCGGCTTCGTGGAGCCGGGGGAGAGCGTGGTGGCCGCGGCGGTGCGGGAGCTGGCGGAGGAGACCGGCGTCGAGGTGGACCGCAAGCGCCTGAGGCGGTTCGGCTGCTACGGGAAGGTCGGGCGCGACCCGCGGGGGCGGGTGGTCAGCGTGGCCTTCCACGGGTACCTGGCAGGTGCTCCCGAGGTGGCCGGTGGGAGTGACGCCCGAACCGCCGCGTGGGTGCCCGTGGGTGATTTCCTGTCCGCGCGGGTCGAGGTGGCCTTCGACCACCGCGACATCGTTCGCGACGCGGTGATCAGGAGGTTCGGCTGGAGTCCGGCTTCGGCGCGGGGGGCCGCAGCATCGCCGGGTGCAGGAGGTGGGCCGGCCCCCGGCGGTAGAGGGCGGCCGGGCGGCCGCCCTGGCGGGTCGTCTGACCGCCGGTCGCGACCAGGAAACCTTCGACCCCGGTGACCTTGCGGTGGAAGTTGCGCGGGTCGAGCGCTTCGCCCCAGACGATCTCGTACACCTGGCGGAGGTCCGTCACGGTGAACTCCGGGGCGCAGAACGCGGCGGCCAGCGTCGTGTACTCGATCTTGCTGCGGGCGCGCTCGACGGCGTCCTCGATGATCTGCCTGTGGTCGAACGCGAGTTCCGTGCGCGGGTCCAGCGCGATCGCGGTCGGCACCCAGGCCGCCGCTCGCGCGTCGCCGCCGGCCGTGGGTGAGGCCAGTCCGGGGACGAACGCGAGGTAGCACACGGTCACGACGCGTCGTCGGGGATCCCTGTTGGGAGCGCCGTAGGTGTGGAGCTGTTCGAGGTGCAGCCCGGTCGTGTCCAGCCCGGTTTCCTCGGTCAGCTCCCGTTCCGCGGCGGCGTCGAGGCTTTCGTCGACGTCGGAGAGGAAACCGCCGGGCAGGGCCAACATCCCGAGGTGCGGCTCGATGCCGCGCTCGATCAGCATGACCTGGAGCGCGCCCGACCGCACGGTCAGCACGGCGAGGTCGACGGCTACCGCGATGTCGGGGATCTTCCACGCTTCGTCGGTCATGATCGTCGCTTTCGGTGACCGCGGTGGCGGTCGGCTGGCGGTCGGCTGGCGACCGTCCGTCCACTTGCAACATTCTAGCCGCACGACTGCGGTGTCACATGATCTTCTTTATCGTCACCTTGACGAGAATCGCGAAGCTGCGTTAACGTCTCGTCCGCCCTGAGCAGTGCCTGCGATCTTCTTCGCGCTCCAACCAGCCGCGACGAGCGCTGCCACCGGGAGTCAGGCTCGGCTGAGTCGCGGACTCGCCCTCCGCACGCCCTTGTCACACGACTAGCGGACCGCTCACGCGGAAACCCATGGAGCGAATCGATGTTCGTAATCCTGACCGCGCTCAACATCGAGCACCAGGCGGTGTTCGAGCACCTGACCGACGTCCACGAGCGCACGTGCTCGGGCACCCTGTTCGAGGTCGGCACGCTCGCGACCCGCCCGGACCGGCAGGTCGCGCTCGGCGTGACCGGCGCCGGGACCACGACCGCCGCGACGTTGACCGAACGCGCCCGGACCGAGTTCTCCCCGACGGCCATGCTGTTCGTCGGTGTGGCCGGAGGTCTCCGGGACTGGCTGGAGATCGGTGACGTCGTCGCGGCCACCAAGGTCTACTCGCACCACGGCGCCCGCAGCGAGGACGCCGGCGACCTGGCGCGGCCGCGGTCCTGGGACGCCTCGCACGCGCTGGAGCAGAGGGCGCGGAGGCTGCCCCGCGGCGACGCCTGGTACTCCTACCTGCCGGACGGCGGGGAGCACGTGCGGCCCGGTGTCCACTTCGACCCCATCGCCGCGGGTGACGTGCTGCTGAACTCCAGGACGTCGTCGCTCGCGCAGGCGTTGCGGACGAACTACAACGACGCCGTCGCCATCGAGATGGAGAGCTCGGGGTTCGCGCACGCGGCACACCTGAGCGGCAACGTCCCCACGATGACGATTCGCGGCATCAGCGACCACGCGGACGGCAACAAGGCGGCCAGCGACCGCGCCGGCACGCAGCTCCTGGCCGCCCGCAACGCCGCCGCGTTCGCGATCGCCCTGATCGCGGCGCTCGACGACGCGTCCGGGCAGGAGGGTCGTGGACCCACCCCTGCCGCGGGCCCGTCGATGCCCACGATCCACAACACCAACTCCGCGAGCGGCAACGCCAGGGTCGGCCAGCAGGTCGGCGTCCAGCTCGGCGACTACTTCCGATCCGGCTGGACCGGGGGCAAGAGGTGAGCGAGGAGCCGGAACCGGACCCGGCGGGCAACGGCGCGCCGAAGATCGACAACCGGAACGTCGCCTCCGACGGCGCGCACGTCGACCAGCAGGTCGGTTTCCAGATCGGCGACACGACGATCCACCACGACCGGCGCACCTACCACATCAACCAAGGCGATCCGCCCGAGCGCAGGCACGAGGTCGCCCGCAACCTCCTCGCCGGTGGCACACCGCGGCGCGCGGAGGAGCTGTTCTCCGCCCTCCTCTTCCGGGAAGGGCGGATCACCACGGAGCGGACCTACTACTACGCCCTGTCCGTGATGAGTGAGCGGTCGCTGACCGAGCTGTCCGGCGAACTGCTCGACCACATCAGAGAAGCGCACCGGATGTGCCTGTCGCACCCCCTTGATGCGTGGTCCGAGGCGTTGGGCGTCGTGTGGGGCCTGCTGTGCCGGGTCCGGTGGGAGTACGGCGGCAGGGTCGAAGGGGAGCGGACGGACGTGGTCGTGGCCCTGCGGGCGCTGCCGTTCGTCCGCCAGGAGGAGATCGCCCGGCACATGGACGTGATCCTCAGTGGACTCGTGCAGGAGTGGTGGGAGTCCGACCTCAAGCTGCACATGATGCGGGAGCGCACCGTTCCGGACCGGGCGGCCCAGTCCCGGAAGTTCTTCGAGGCGGCCCCGGCCGTGCCGAGGCCGTACCCGCCGGACCCCGTGCCGGCGGCGCCGGGCGACCGCACCCGTGTGTTCTTCGGTTGCGTCGCGGTCCTCGCGGGGCTGGCCGTGCTCCTCGCAGGTCCGTTCAGGATGGGCGTGCTCGCGGAGCTGCTGCTCCTGGGCGCGGGGAGCTACCTCGTGCTGCGCTACGGCGTCGCGATCGAGTGTTCGAGGTTCAGGCCGGGGGTCGGCGGGCACCACCTCGAGCCTTCGGCGGACGCGGACGGGGACGCCGCCGCAGTGGACGTCCACGGGATGACCGGGTTCGGCAGGAACATCGGAGCCCTGGTCGACCGCCTCTTCAAGGAGGACGGACCGGGTGCGGCCGTCAAGCCCGAACAAGGGGCCGAGGCGCCCTACAAGGAGTACCGGACCTACCTGAAGAACCGGCTCGTCAGGTCGTACCAGCCGGATGAGGTGAAAGCGGCGAACCTCAGGTGGCTCGTCGAGTGGCACGTGAAGCGGGCGCGCGGGTGGTGGAGCCGCGCAGAGCCGGGTGCCGGAACCGGCTCGGCCAGTGGTGGGACCGCGGTGCTGTGCCGTTCCCTCGGTGTCCTGGCCGGGGTGGCGGGGCTGGCTCTCGCCCTGTGGGCGCAGCAGTTCTGGGCCGTGGTCCTCCTGTCGTTCGGCGGTTGGCTCGCTCTGCGGCACGGTGTGCGCGTGGGCGCCGTGAAGCGGCTGAACGTCGCTGCCCAGGCGGAGGCGAACGCCTTGTACGAAGCGGAGTTGGACGCGTACCGGGCCCGCGTCGCCGAACTGGAGGACCGGCCGAGCGACGCGCAGATCGCACGGTGGCACACCCTCGACAAGTTCTACCTCGTGTCGGACGTCATCAAGCGCGTCGGGCTGAAGAGGGACCAGATCATCGAGTACGTGGTCCTGACCGAGTGCGCGCCGTTCGCCCGGCGCAGCCGCCTGGAATACGGCCCGCCCCGGTACTCGGCCTACATGGTCCGCATCCTCCTGCTCACCAGGAAGGGCGTGCGCGTGGTCAGGCTTCGCCTAGACGCGCACACTGGCGAGGCGCAGAACGAGGAGCGCTTCATGTTCAGGTACGACGCCGTGGTGTCGGCGAAGGTGACCGAGAAGGGCGTGCGCACCACCGCGGTGAACGCCGTCCAGGACCTCGACGTGGAGAACCTGCGGAGCCGGGTCTTCCGCCTCGTCCTGAGCAACGGCGAGGCGATCGAGATGAAGGTGAACAGCTTCAAGAGCTGGCAGCAGTCCCACGAGGAGAGCGAGTCGGAGCTGATCGACGCCGCCTACGAGACGTCGGGGATCGAGAACGCCCTGCCCATCCTCGAGGCCATCGCGGCCGAGGGCGAGGACTGGATCACCCACGAGCGGGAACGCCGCAGGCAGTGGTCGCGCGAGTGGGACGAGGTCACCGTCGCGCGTTGAGACGCGGTTCCCACGGCGCCTCCCGGTCTCGTCCGGGGCACCGCGAGCCGGTACGAGCAGACAGACCAGGCCGCGCAGCGGACTCGCCCTCCGCGCACAACCGACAGAGAGCGGGCCCCCGTGTCGGGGCGCCGCTGTGGAGACGCCATGACCTTCATCAGGGCCGCGTCGGCGGTCGAACGGCGAGCCGGACCCCAAGACCCGGCAGACGAACACCGACCAGCACCACCGGCCGCCGGCACCTCTTGCGCCAACTACCCCCGTGACGCGAACGCGCCCCTTCCCCACCCGATTGCCGTGGAGGACCGATGAACGACCCGAACGCGAACGGTCCTTTCCCCGGCGGACCGCACGTGAACAACCACAACGAGGCGCACGCGGGCGCGCACGTCGGCCAGCAGGTCGGCTTCCAGTACGGCGACACGGCCATCCACTACGAGTCCGTGTACCACATCAACCACGGCGATCCGCCGGAGCGCAGGCACGAGGTCGCGCGCAACTTCCTGGCCGGCGGCACACCGCGTGAGGCGGAGCGGATCTTCCACCAGCTGCTGTGGGCCGGGCACGTGACCACCGAGCGGACCTACTACTACGTCCTCTCCGTCGTCAGCGATCGGTCTTTCCACGACGTGAGCGGCGAGCTGCCGGAGCGCATCATCGTCGCGCACAAGATGTGTGCGTCCCTGGCGGAGGACGGGTGGAGCGAAGCCCTCGCCGTGGTCGTGCGCCTCATTCGGGCCGTGCTCCGCGAGGTGGCGGACGAGCCGACCGACGAAGCCCTCGCCGACGTCATCGACACGTACAAGGCACTGCCGGCGGCGCGGCAGGACGAGATCGCCCAGCACCTCGGCATGATCCTCAACGGTGTGGTGAAGGAGAAGCTCGAGTCCCAGCACGCCATCCGGGTCGTGACCGAGAGGTTGAAGCCCCGTCGCGCGGCACGGGCGTGGAAGTTCTTCGAGCCGGATCCCGCCAAGCCCAGGCCGTACGCCTCCTCGCCGGTGCGGCCCGAGCAGGCGGACAAGGTCGGTCTGGTGGCGGGGGCCGGCGCGGTGGTGCTCGGCGTGGTGGCAGCGCTGATCGACGCGACGTTGGTGGGTTTGCTGCTCGGCCTCCCCCTCCTGGCCGGTGCGGGCTACCTCCTGGTTCGCCACGGCGGCGCGTGTGAAGCCGTGAGGATGCGCAACGCCGCAAAGCGGCGTGAGGTCACCCCGCCCCCGCACCCCGTGGTGCCGCGCTCACCGGGCCACTGGGTCACGACCGCGTTCGTCGAGGAAGTGCACCGCCTGGTCGACGGCTGCTTCGCCGAAGCCCGTCCACACGTCAGCGGTGACTGGCCCGCCTACACCGCGGGCGTCAAGGCGCACCTGAAGCAGCGCTTCGTCGACCAGTACGGGAATGCTCGCGTCACGGCGGCGCAGCTCAGGTGGTTGATGCGATGGCACGCGCGCCAAGTGGCGGCCGGGTGGTCCACCCACGCCCTGTTCCGCAACCAGATCCCGATCCCGCCCCGCGACACCCACCTCTTCCAAGCCGGCGTCGCGGCCGGCGTCATGGGATTGCTCGTGCTGCTCTTCGCCAACGGCCCTCTGCCGGTGCTGCTCCTCGGTGTGGGCGGGTTCTTCGCGGTCAAGGGCGCGATGCGGATCACGGGGAGCCGGGGCGTCGACGCATTCCTCCGTGACGACGCCGAACAGCTCTATGCCGCCGAAGAGCGCGCGTACCTGGAATGGCTGGAAACGCTGGCTGACCGCCCGAGCGATGGCGAGATGGCTCATTGGCTCGCCATGGACAAGGCGTATTTGAGGGACAGCGCGGTCAAGCGCGCAAAGCTGTCCGCCCACGACCTCGTGACGCACGTCGTGATGACGGAGGGGGCACCGGGTGCCCTGCGAGCGCGCGTGCTGCACGGGCCGCCGCGCTTTTCCCGGTACGTCGTGCAGATCTTCCTGCTCACCCGCAGCGGCGTGCGTGAGACGAGGGTAGAGCTGGATTTCCTCACCGGCGACGCGTGGAACGAACGCCGTCACCTCTTCCGATACGACGCCCTGGCGTCGGCGAGCGTCACGGAGAAGGGGCTCCGGGCCACCAGAGGCGAGGGGCCGCGGACAAAGGAGGTGGAGCGCCTGCGCAGCCGGGCGTTCCAGCTGACCCTCGTCAACGGCAGGGACATCACCGTGGTGGCCGAGAACTTCCGCAACCAGCAGGACGACCACATCGAGGACGAGTCCGAGCTGTTCGTGGTGGCCCTCCAAACTTCCGGCATCGATGCCGCACTGCCGATCCTCGAAGCAGTGGCCGCCGAAGGTTCGGACTGGATCGCCCGAGACCACGAACGCCGACAGCGATGGTCCCGCGACTGGTACGAGTGACCAACCCCGGTGCAGAGGTGGACGGACCACAACCGTCCACCTCTGCACCGTGACCGCACACCGCTCGGCGTGCGATCACCGCGGCCACCGACGGCATTTGCCGCGGATCACTCGCCAGACCGGGGAGTTGTGCCGTCGAGATTTGCTACAACGTGGACGCGAACATCGGCTGTGGATGGATTCACCGTCGTCCGACCGGCGATCGAAAACCTTCTCCGTCATCTTGCCGGGAAGAGCGTGAATCAACTGACGACGAGACTCCCTGGCATCTATAGTCGCCGCGATTGGCGCCATGTCGCGGTTGCAGGTTGACGCGCTGCGACTAGTCGACGCCGCTGACGACCCGAAATTCGCGACCTATGTCCTCGGTGACGCAGCGGCTGGAGCAGGGCAACTCCGTGCGCTTGCGGGGGCAATCGAACGCGGAGCGAGCTCTGTGGTCGTTGCCGGTCGATAGACCGCAGTACAACGCGGACTTCCTGCGACGGCGACGGTTGTTTCGTCGCCGTGGCAGGAAGTCGTCGAGCGCGGAGCACAACGGTGAACGGGTGCGGCGGCTACTGGCTGATCTGGTCCGCCGTTACGGCTCGACCGCGAGCCAGGCGTAGGGTGTGCCGTGTGCAACGGAGCGGCGCGCTGTGCCGGCGCTGTGACGAAAAGAAGTCGGACCACATATGAGCGATCAGGAAACGGGTGTCTTCACCAGCCATCACGTGCTGGACGGCACGCCTGTGATGCGGGTGTACCACGACGAAGACGGTGATTGGCAGTTCATGCCGCTGCTCGACGTCTCCGAGGAGGACGGGCGGCTGGTGGGTATCGACCACCTGCTTGCCGCCGACCCGACGCTGCGGGAGCTGCTGGACTTGCCGATGGGCTGGTACGCCTTCCGGGACTCCGTCGACGAGGCGTGGTCGCGGGAGAAGATGCCCGAGGACATGTGGTCGTGAGGTGTGGAAAGCAGGACGTGACGCGGCGATAATTGCCGCCTTATCGGGAGTCCCACCCGTCACGCACCCAGCCGTCAGTCTTCGTCGTCAGCTGAGACGGAGGCGCTGACATGAACCTGGTCGAAGAGGCCGAGAGGCGTGCCCGACAACTGGTCGACGCGATCACGCCGGCGCTGCTGGGCACCGGTTTCAGAGCAACCTCAGAGCCTCTTCGGCCGGGACTCATCCAGCAGCGCGTCCTCGTGACGGCACCCGACAAGCCGAAGATCGAGGTCATAGTCGAGGAAGCGCAAGCCGTCCTGTCGGTGGACAACCTGCCGCTGACCGGCATCGTCTACGAGTACGACCTGAACGAAGACCTGCCACCAGACCTGGTGAAACACCTGATTTCCGTAACCCGACAGGGATACCGGTACGTGCGGTTGCCGCTGTACGACCGGTTGGTAGTGGGGAACGCGCTCACCGTGGTGACACACGACCTGGGCTGGCCGCCGATCCTGGTACGGAAGTGGCGGCCAGACCCACAGCCTTGATCCTGCACGGGGCGCGAGTGCTGCGGTGAGCCGGTGTGTCCTCGCCTCGGGAGGCGGGTACCGCGGTGACGGTGGCCGAGTGGGCAGGGCACTCGGTGGAGGTGTTGTTGAAGATCTACGCCAAGTGCCTGGACGGAAAGGCGGCAGCCGTCCGGCAGCGCGTGGAGGCTGCGCTGGGGCACCGTCCGGGCTAGCCCAAACTTTGGCCCGTATTTGGCCCAGACACCCGTAGAAGGCCGGATTCAACCGGGCACGGCCGGACAGACGAGTAAGGCCCTTGACCGCGTTAGCGCTGGTCAAGGGCCTTTTCGTGCTGGTGAGAGGTGGTGCCCCCGGCAGGATTCGAACCTGCGCACCCGCCTCCGGAGGGCGGTGCTCTATCCCCTGAGCTACGGGGGCCGCAGCTACGGGAGTAGCTTAGCGCACCCGGTGGAGGGGGTTTTCAGGGCCTACCCTTCTGGGTTGTGGAACCGGTGCGCGAGCGATTCGTCCAGGCCCATGACCTGCGGCTTCGGGTGGTTGAGCAGGGGGTGCTCGGGGGTGAGCGGGTGGTGTTGGCGCACGGGTTCCCGGACACCTCGGCGGTGTGGGACGGGGTTGCTCGGAGGCTCGCGGAACGCTTCCACGTCGTTCGGTACGACCTGCGGGGGTTCGGGGGGTCCGAGGCGCCTCGTGACGTCGACGGGTACGCGGTGGGGTGGTTGGTGGAGGACCTGGCGGCTGTGGTGGAGGCGGTGGGAGGGCCGGTTCACCTCGTCGGGCACGACTGGGGGTCCACGCAGGGGTGGGTGGCGGTCGCCGAGCGGCCCGACTTGTTCCGGTCGTTCGTGAGCATCTCGGGCCCCGATCTGGGGCACGTCGGCAGCTGGGTGCGGCGGAACCGGTGGCGGCCGGTGAAGGTGGCCGGGGTGGTTCGGCGGTCCTGGTACATCCTCGGGTTCCTGGTGCCGGTGGCGCCCGAGTTGGTGTGGCGGGTGCCCGCGGTGCGCCGGATGCTCCACGCGGGGCGGCGCGAGCTCGTCAACGGGTTGGGGTTGTACCGCGCCAACGTCGGGCGACGTGCCGGAAGTGCGCGGACATCCGGGAAGGGCGCCACGGCGGGGCCGAAGCGGGTGTCGGTGCCGGTGCACCAGGTGGAGCTGACGGCTGACCCGTACGTGGTTCGGGAGCACTTGGAGGCGGCCGAGCCGTGGGTGGAGCAGCTGACCCGCAGCACGGTGCACGCCGGCCACTGGGCGGTTCGCACGCACCCCGAGCAGGTCGCCCGGCACATCGAGGACGCGATCGACGGGCGGCACGGTCGGCGGCTGGTCGTGGTCACGGGGGCCGGGAGTGGTGGTGGGGCGGTCGGGCGAACCCTTGCCGACGGTGGGGCGCAGGTCGTCGGGGCCGACGTGGCCGACCGGGCGGCTGCGCAAGCGTTTGCCGACGACGTGAGCGAGCGGTACGGGGTGCCGGAGGTCGTGGTCGCCAACGTCGGACCGCACGTCGGGGCGGACTGGCGGGAGGCCGTTGACGCGAAGCTGTGGGGTGTGGCGAACGTGGTCCGCGCCTTCGCGCCGCTGATGGTGGAACGGGCCGCGGGCGGCCACTTCGTCGTCACGGCGCGGCGGGACGGAACGGCCCGCCACGCGCACGCGACCACGAAGACCGCCTTGCGGATGCTCATCCGATGCCTGAAGGGTGAACTGCGGCCGCACGGCATCACGGTCAGCCTGATCTTCCCCGACGGTGGAACGGTCACCGAGGACGTGGTCAGGGCGGTGAACGCCCGCCGGCGCGGGTACCCGTGAGGCCGCGGGCAGCGGTGTGGCGGGGGCTACAGTCAAGTTGCACTCATGCGCATGTGACTATATGTTCCGCTCATGGGTCACGGACACGGCCACGGTGCCGCGCCGGCCAGTGGTAGCGCCAAGCACCTGGGCCGGCTGTGGGTCGCTTTCGGCATCGGGGCGGCCTTCATGGCCGTCGAGTTCGTCGTCGGCATCGCCACCGGCTCGCTGGCCCTGATCTCCGACGCCGCCCACATGCTCACCGACGTCCTGGGCGTCGGCATGGCGCTGGCGGCCATCATGCTGGCCCGCCGCGTGAAGTCGGGCGGCAGCCGCACGTTCGGCCTCTACCGCGCCGAGGTGCTGGCCGCCCTCGCCAACGCCGTGCTGCTCTTCGGCGTCGCCGGTTACGTCGTGTACGAGGCCGTCGGCCGCCTCGGCAACCCGCCGGAGGTGCCGGGCCTGCCGGTCGTCTTGGCCGCCACCGCGGGCCTGGTCGCCAACGTCGCCTCGTTCTTCATGCTGCGCGAGGGCGCCAAGGAGAGCATCAACGTCCGCGGCGCGTACCTGGAGGTGCTGGCGGACCTCATCGGGTCGGTCGGCGTGCTCCTCAGCGGCCTCGTCACGCTGGTCTTCGGCTGGCGGTACGCGGACCCCGTCATGGGCGTCGCGATCGGCCTGTTCGTCCTCCCGCGCACGTACAAGCTCGCCGCGAGCGCGCTGCGCATCCTCTTCCAGCACGCCCCGGAACGGCTGGACGTCTCCGAGGTGCAGGCCGACCTGAGCCGCCTGCCCGGCGTGGCGGAGGCGCACGACCTGCACGTCTGGACGCTCACCTCGGGCATGGAGGTCGCCTCCGCGCACCTCACCACCCGCGACGACGTCGACCCGGCCGAGGTGCTGCACGCCGCGCAGACGCTGCTGGCCGAGCGCTACCGCATCGAGCACGCCACGCTCCAGGTCGAACCAGGAGATTCCGCGCAGAGGTGCCGCGAAATCTCCTGGTGACCCGTCAACCCGCTAGAGCGTCGAGCACTGGCCGTTCTTCGGGCCGCGCACCTCGTTGACCCACCCGTTGTTCACCGGCGCGGGGTCGTTCGCCTGGCACGACATCGGCCCCGCGACGGTGTTCGCGGCGACCGACGTGCCGCCCTTGTTGCCCACGAGCGTCACCGGCCCGTCGATCGTCACCCGTTCCAGTGACACCTCGCCGGACGTCCCGTTGATGTTCACGGGCCCGCCGACGGACGCCTCCACCAGCACGACCGCCGCCGCGCCCGCGGCCGACAGCGAGCCGACCGAGCCGCCGAACACGTACAGCGACGCACCCGCCGCCACGGTCACCGGCCCGGTCACCGAAGCGCCGTCCACGCACGTCACGCCCGAGTCCACGCGCAACGGCCCGTCGACCTCGCCCGTCACGGTGGACGTGCACGTCACGAACGGCTTGGCCAGCACCTCGACCTCGGCCAGCGTGACGGCTCCGGGGAACTCCAGCCGGTAGTGCTGGTAGTGACCCGGTCGGGCGATCTTGAACGCCCGTGTCTGCTGCCGCCACGGGAACGCCTCGCCGGACCGCTCGTCCACGGTCGACCACGTGACCCCGTCGTACGAGCCCTTCAGGACCCACGACGACGGGTCGCCGGCCTCCTTGCCCGAGGTGAGCGTGTAGAACTCCGCCTTCTCCTTCTTCGACGGCAGGTCCACCTGCAACGACGACACCGAGCCCGACGTCTGCGAGGTGTTGTCCACCAACGCCGCCGGACCGCCGGTCACCGTCCCCGTCGACGTCACGTCCCGCAGCGGCGCCGGGACGGCGGAGCCCTTGGTCAACGACGGCGGCGCGGCGTCCTCGGCGGTGGCCCACCGGGACGGCGACGACCCCATCTCGAAGTCGAGCGTGCCGCCGGACGCGATCTCCGCGTGCGGCAGGTGCGCCTTGTCCCACTTCTTCCCGTTGACCTTCAACGACTGCACGTAGATGTTCCGCGCGCTGTTCGACGGCGCGTTGATCACGAGCGTGCGCCCGTTCTCCAGGTGCACGGTCATCTTCTTGAACAGCGGCGACCCGATGGCGTACGACGCGTTGCCCATCTGCAACGGGTAGAAGCCCATGGCGCTGAACAGCCACCACGCGGACTGCTCGCCGTTGTCCTCGTCGCCGGGGTAGCCCTGGCCGATCTCGCTGCCCAGGTACAGCCGGGACAGGATCTCGCGCACCTTCTCCTGCGTCTTCCACGGCTGACCGGCGTAGTCGTACATGTAGGTGATGTGGTGCGAGACCTGGTTGGAGTGGCCGAGCTGGCCCATCCGCACGTCGCGCGCCTCGGTCATCTCGTGGATCACGCCGCCGTACGAGCCGGGGAACTTCGCCGTCTCCGGGGTCGCGAAGAACTCGTCGAGCTTCGACGCGAGCCCGTCCCGGCCGCCGTACAGGTTGGCCAGGCCCTGGCCGTCGTGCGGCACGGAGAACGCCATGTTCCAGCCGTCGGTCTCGGTGTAGTCGTGGCCCCACTCGCGCGGGTCGTAGTCCTCCGGCGCCTCGCGACGCGTGCCGTCGGGGTTGCGCCCCTGGAAGAACCCGGTGGCCGGGTCGAACATGTGCACGTAGTTCTGGGCGCGGTTGGAGAAGTACTCGTGCGCCGCCTGGTACTGCGCCTCACCGGTCCGCTCGTGCAACGCCTTCGCCATGTTCGCGATGCCGTAGTCGTTGACGTAACCCTCGATCGCCCACGACATGCCCTCGCCGGTGGCGGTGGACGTGTAGCCGGTGAAGATCGACGTGTCGAGGCCCTTGCGGCCGACGCCCGCGTTCGGCGGGGCCACGGTGGCGTTCTTCACCGCCGCGTCGTACGCCGCCTTGACGTCGGGCAGGTCGACGCCCTTGACGAACGCGTCCGCGAACGCCACGTCGGAGCTGGTGCCGGTCATCAGGTTCGCGTAGCCGGGGGAGGACCAGCGCGAGATCCACCCGCCGTCGCGGTACTGCTGCACGAACCCGTCCGCCAGCTCGGCCGCCTTGCCCGGCGTCAGCAGGCTGTACGCGGGCCACGTGGTCCGGTAGGTGTCCCAGAAGCCGTTGTTGACGTAGATCTTGCCGTCCACGACCTTCGCGCCGGTCCGCGTCGGCGTGGCGGGCCCGGCGGCCTGCACGGGAGACGCGTACTGGTACTTGGGCGCGTCGGCGGTGCCGGTGTTCTCGAAGCCCGAGTTCGGGTACAGGTACAGCCGGTAGAGGTTGGAGTACAGCGTGGTCAGCTGGTCCTCCGAAGCGCCCTCGACCTCGACCATGCCGAGCACCCGGTCCCACGCGTCCTGCGCCCGGTCGCGCACGGAGTCGAACGTGTCGGACGCGGACACCTCCAGCTCCAGGTTGTGCCGAGCCTGGTCGACGCCCAGCAGCGAGGTCGCGATCCGCATGGTCACGGTCTTGTCGGCGGACGTGTCGAACTGGAAGTAGCCCGCCACGTTGTCGCGGCCCGCGCCGGTCAACCGGCCACTGGCCTTCACCGGCTTGTCCACCACGCCGTACACGAACAGGCGCGTCGCGCCGGTCGACAGGCCGCTCTTGACGTCGGAGAAGCCCGTCACGACACCGGTGGCCGGGTCGAGCGTCAGGCCGCCGCTGTTGTTCACGTTGTCGAAGACCAGGTTCGAGGTGTCGTCCACGAACGTGAAGCGGAACACCGCGGCGTGGTCGGCCGGCGCGATCTCGGTGCGCATCCCGTTCTCGAACGTCACGCCGTAGTAGTGCGCCCGCGCGGTCTCGTTCTCGTGCCGGAACGGCAGCGCGCGTGCGGCGCGGTCCGCGGTGGGCGTGCCGCGGGACGGCATCACCTGGAACGTCTGCCGGTCGCCCATCCACGGGCTCGGCTCGTGGCTCGCGGTGAACGCCTGCAACGTCGGCAGGTTGTCCCGGTTGTTGTTCTTGGCGTACTCGTACAGCCAGCTGATCGAGCCCGCGTTCGTCATCGGCGACCAGAAGTTGAAGCCGTGCGGCACGGCGGTGGCCGGGATGTTGTTGCCGCGCGAGAACGAGCCGCTGGAGTTCGTGCCGCGGGTCGTCAGCACCCAGTCGGACGGACGGGGGCGCTCCACCACGACCGGCGCGGACTTCACCGCGATGTCGTCGATCCAGCCGTTGAACCCGGCCGGGCCCTTGGGGTTGTCGTAGGCCACGAGGACGCGCTTGATCGTCTTGCCCGCGGCGACGGCGCCGATCACGGACGCGACGCGGTTCCACTGGTTGGTGTACAGGGACTTCGCCACGCCTTGGCCGCGGGGCGACAGCTCGAACCCGTGCTGGTCGCGCGCGCCGAGGTCGCTGAGGTACGTGCCGTCGTCGAACGCGAGGTCCACCGACACGAACGTCGCCGGGTAGTTCAGGTCGTCCGTGGTGAACGACGGGAAGATCAGGTACGACAGCTCGGTGGTCGACGTGACGGGGACGTCCACCTCGAAGACCTTGTTGTACGAGTAGCCGTGGCCCTCGGCGACGTGCGTCCCCTGGTACCGCAACGCCTTCAGCCCGGTGAAGCCCGCGCCGGCCTTGGCGTTGTAGCCGCCGTTGGCGCCCTTGCCCACGCTCGTGCGCATGTTCCGCGCCGGCGGGGTGGTGGAGCCGTCGGAGAACTGCACCTCGGCGAGCTGGATGAGGTTCACGCCGCCCGCGGTCGCGGTGATGTCCAGCCGGTAGAAGCGGAACGCCTCGGTGTTCGCGATGTCGTAGGTCTTGGTCTGGAACCGCTCGGTGAACACCTCGCCGGTCCGCGCGTCCAGGTCGGTCCACGTCGTGCCGTCGTTCGAGCCGCGCAGCGCCCAGTTCTTCGGGTCGCGCTCGGGCGCGTCGTTGGCCGACGACAGCGCGTAGCGCTTGACCGCGACCGGCTCGGCGAACGTGAACCGCGCCCAGCCGGTCGGGGTGAAGGTGAGCCACTTCGACGACACGTTGCCGTCGACCAGGTTCTCCTTGACCTCGCCCGCTTCGGCGTACTCGGAGTTGGCGGCCACGTCGACCACGCGGTCGGTGACGTTGCCGGGGATGCCGGTGGAGTCGGTGCCGTCGACGCCGGACGCCTTCGGCGTGCCGTCGGGGCCCGTCTCCACGGTGCTCGACCACTTCGGCTGCGGCTGCCCGTCCTCGAACGACGTGGCGAACAACGTCTCGCTCACGGTTGGCTCCCCCGGTGCGGCGGTCGCGGAGGACCAGCCTCCCACGCTCGCCAGCACCAGCGCAGCGGTCGTGACGACCGCCAGCGATCTCCTGCTCCGCATGAGCCCCATTGCGCACGCCTTTCGCCTCAGACCAAGCCGATCTTCAGCGAAGCAAAGGGGGACGTGACATCGTTGTCAAGAGCGACTGGTCAACTTGTCCGCAAGCCTGTCCGCCCGCTGCTCCAACCGATCTACACTCACTCCCTGTGACGGTCCGGAAGTCGCCCCAGGTGGGCACCCCCGCGGGTATGCGCGTGCTGAACCAACGCGCGGTGCTCGACCGCCTGCGCGTGGGTGGCCCGGCGACGAGGCCGCAGATCGCCAAGGACACCGGGTTGTCGAAACCGACCGTGGGCCAGGCGTTGGTCGACCTGGAGCAGCACGGCCTGGTGCGGGCCATCGGCCGCACGACGGCGGGTCCGGGCCGGTCGGCGATGGTCTACGAGCCCAACCCGGCGGCCGGGCACGTGCTGGGCGTCGACATCGGCCGGCAGCGCATCCGCGTCGCCGTGGCGGACCTGGCCGGGTCGGTCATCGCGCGGGTGGACGAGCGCAACCGCTGCCGTTCCGCGTCCGCGCTCGTCCGCACGGTGCGGGAGTTGGCGGAGCGGACGGTGTCCGACGCCGGCCTCTCGTTGGCCGACCTGGTCGTGAAGGTCGTCGGCACGCCGGGCGTCCCGGACCCGCGCGACCGGACGCTGCACCACGCGCCGAACCTGCCGGGCTGGGAACGCCCCGGCCTGCTGGACGACCTCGAAGCCGAGCTGGGCGACGGCCTGGTCGTGGAGAACGACGCCAACCTCGCCGCGGTGGGCGAGCGCGCGTACGGGGTGGCGCGGGACGTGGACGTGTTCGTGTGCGTCACCGTCGGCACCGGGATCGGCATGGGGATCGTGGTGGACGGCCGGCTGTTCCGCGGCGCGCACGGCGCGGCGGGTGAGGTCGGCTACCTGCCCTACACCGGTCAGTCCGAAGAGGACGGTCGGCAGCGCGGGCAGGCCGAGTCCGCGGCGGCGGCGGAGTCCGTGGTGGCGCTGGGCAGGCAGCACGGCCTGGTCGTGAAGTCGGCGCGCGAGGTGTTCGCGGCGGCGCGGTCGGGTGACGAGCGGGCGTTGCTGGCGGTGCGCGACGAGGCCGAGCGGCTGGCGTTCGTGGTGGCGTCGGTGGTCGCGGTGATCGACCCCGAGCTGGTGGTGCTGGGCGGCGGCATCGGCAGCAACACCGACCTGCTGCAGGAGCCGATGGAGGCCGCGCTGCGCCGGATGACGCCGCTCGTGCCGCGGATCGTGGCGGGCGAGCTGGGTGATGGCGCGGTGCTCAGCGGCGCGGTGGCGATGGGGCTGCGGTCGGCGCGCGAGCTCGTGTTCGACCGCCGAGTGCCTGTGACTCTCTGAGAGTAGTCGAGTGGCTCCCACGTGCTGATTCACTCGAACGTTGTAGGTATGAACTCGCCAGTAACGACGTAGCGTGACCGTACCTCCTCCTGGAGGGTGTGTGTCCTTCCGTTGTTGAAGGGGAGTCGAAAGGGGAGTACGGGGGACGTGGTCCCCTTTCGACCGTTGCACGGGGCAGGTGCCGCGCCCGCAAACACCTGCCCCGTGTTCTATTTGCTGTGTTGGATGGCGCCGCCTCCGGCGTCGCGGCTCGGTCGCCTGGAAGTCGACCGCTCGCGCCTGAATTCCCAAGATCGAAAAGCGTGATCGTCGGGAAATGAGTCGCGAACGATCGACGCGACCTCGCGGGGCGTTCCCGGCCCCCCGGCTGTACCGCCCCGCTGCCCCGTTTTGCCCCGCTGCTCCCGCGCGTCACGCTGCGCCCTCCTCACTGCCTGACCCGGTTGAGCTGACCCGCGCCGCCGACTGTGTCCGCCACCTTTGAGCCCGCGAAGTTCGCCGACGACTTCTTCGGGCTGACGGTGGCGGTCCCGGTTCGACCTTGCCGGAGTGGTGGAGGGGCGTCCACGGGCCATCGGCCGGCTGTGGACAACTCGACGGGTTGTGGACAACCGGGGTGCCGCCAACTACGGCGCTCCGCCGCTCCCGCGCGCCCTACCTCCACCCGCCGCGCCGCCTCATGCCTGCTCAACCGACCTGTTCACACCGCTACCCACCAGGACCTACCTGCGAGTAGTAGAAGTCGGATGGCGGGCGGAGGTTCGGGAGCGCGGCGGGGCGGCGGCGGGTGGGCTGAGCGGAAAGCCGAAGCGGGGCGAGGCGGCGGCGGCGCGCGGCTGGCGAGGTGGGGTGGCGCGCGGGGCGGTGAGGTGGGGCGGTGGACGG
>NZ_JBHTLK010000085.1:0-26369 GCF_042678885.1 Saccharothrix hoggarensis | reverse complement strand
CCGGCAGCCGGCAGCGCGTCGGCGCGGGCCGGGCGGCCCTCGTCCGGTGGGTGCTGTACCTGGTGGCGGGCGGGGTCGCGGCGGCGGCGACCGGGCCGTGGCTGGTGCTCGTGCTGATCGCCGCAGGCCTGGTGGAGATCGCGGTCCGGACGCCGTCCGGCCGCCGTGCCGCGTGGCCGGTCGTGCTGGCGCTGCCCGCGGCCGGTGGCGGGCTGGGCGCGGTGGCGTGGGTGTCGGCCAAGGTCGGCGCGCTGTCGTACGGCGGCGGGTTCGTCATCATCCCGCTGATGCGGCAGGACGCCGTTCACACGTACGGGTGGATGAGCGACGCCGAGTTCCTCAACGCGGTCGCGCTCGGCCAGATCACGCCGGGACCGGTCGTGCAGACGGTGGCGGTCGTCGGTTACGCCGCGGCGGGGCTCGCGGGCGGGCTGCTGGCGGCGTTCGTCGCGTTCGCGCCGTCGTTCGCGATGGTCATCGCGGGCGGCCCGAGGCTCGAACGGCTGCGTGACAACGCGAAGGCCCAGGCGTTCCTGACCGGCGCGGGAGCCGCCGCCATCGGGGCGATCGCCGGCACCACGCTGCCGCTGGCCTGGTCGCTGCACGAGCCGTGGCAGTTCGCGCTGCTCGGCGTCGCGGCGCTGTGGCTGCTGGCGCTGCGCAAGGGCGTGGTGAGCGCGCTGGTCGGCTGCGGCGTCATCGGGGCTTTGGTCGCGCTCTTCTGAGCGGGCACTCCGGCACAGGCGGGACACCCCGGCCCACGGGCACGCGCCCGTGGGCCGGGGTCACCGCCTCAGTCGCCCATCGCGGCCCGCAGGGAAGCCGGCCGCATGTCGGTCCACACCTCGTCGACGTGCGCCGAGCACTCGTCCTTCGTGCCCGTGGTGCCCTCGGCCCGCCACCCGGCGGGCACGTCCTGGTGCGCGGGCCACAGCGAGTACTGGCCCTCGTCGTTCACCAGGACCTGGTAGGCGATGTCGTCCCTCATCCTTGCTCCTCCTTGACTGGCGCCACCGCGTACCCGCGCAGAGTCGGGCTGACGGTGACGAACACCGTGATCAGGAAAATCCCCACCGCGCACACCAGGACCGCGGTGCGCGCGGACAGCAGTTCGGTCAGCACGCCGCCGACCAGGGGGCCCAGCGCGCCGGCCGACCCGACGACGACCGCCATCACGCCGCTCATCCGTCCCCGCAGCTCGTCCGGGGTGAGCAGCAGCTGGTGCGTGCCGATGGTGGTGTTGGCGGTCGGCGCCAGGAACGTCATCACCGCGAACAACGCGCCCAGCAGGTACGCCGACTGCACGACCAGCGACAGCGGCGTCAGCAGGCACAGCACCCAGAACACCGCCGCGATCGACTTGTGCGGCCCGAGCCTGCGGTGCAGCCGCGGCGCGACCAGCGCGCCGAGCACACCGCCCACGCCGAGCATCGCCGCCATCACGCCGATCTCGCCCGACGACGCACCCCGGCCCTGCGCCAGCACGATCACCACCAGGTAGAACGCGGTGAAGAACAGGTTCAGCACCACCGCGCACCCCGCCGTCACCCGGATCTCCGGGCGGCCCCACACCCACCGCAGGCCCTCGCCGATGGACTTGAGGATGTGCGGCCGGGACACCACCCGCTCGACCGGCGGCACCCGCAGGAACAGCAGCGTCACGAACGCCACCACGTGCGTCACCAGGTCCAGCAGGAACGGCAGCCACCGCGCCACGGCGAACAGCACGCCGCCGAGCGCCGTGCCGGACATCTGGCCCAGCGACGACCGGGCGGTGTTCATCGCGACCGCCGTCGCGAGCTGCGAGTCCGGCACGAGCCGGGGCAGGCACGCGTCCTCCGCCGGTTCGAACAGCGCCCGGCACACGCCCAGCACGACGGCCACCGCGACCAGGTGCGGTATCGACACCGCGTCCGCCCACACCGCCACCACCAGGCCGGCCAGCGCGAACGCCTGGGCGGCCTCGCAGGCCAGCATGATCCGCCGCCGGTCCCACCGGTCCACCAGCGCGCCGGCGGGCAGCCCCGCCACGAGCTGCGCGCCGGCGTCGGCGGCCAGCACCAGCCCGGACGCGGCGGGCGAGCCCGTCACCGCCAGCACGAGCAGCGGGAACGCGATCATCGAGGCGCTGAAGCCCACCTCGGCGACCGCCTGGCCGCCCCACAGCAGCGTGTAGTTCCGGTTCCGGGCCAGGGACGTGGTCACAGCGACCCCCGGCAGTCCGCGGCGATGGACCGCAACGCCTCGGCGAAGTCGGCCGCCACCGCCTCGACCTCGGCCGGCGGGTGCACGGCCGGGTGGTAGTACCAGGTGAAGCCGAGCGTCTTGCCGGCCTCGCCGACGACGTCGAGCAGGTGGTCGCCGACGTCCTCCGGGTCGTGCTCCCGGCCGACGGACGGCAGCACGGCCCGGCACAGCCCGGTCGACTCCTCGCCGCCGTCGAACCGGCCCAGGTAGTTGAACGCCACGGCGGGCCGTCCCGCGTCGGGCACCCGGCCGTGCTGCCGCAGCGCGCCGTAGCCGAGGCCGTTGCCGGGGATCGCCCGCAACTGCCGCCGCACCGCCTTCACCCGGTCGCGCCAGGTGCCGTCCGGCACGTCCACGACGACCGGGTACACGGTGGTGAACCAGCCGACGGTCCGGGTGAGGTCCACGTCGAGCACGTCCTCGCGTCCGTGGCCCTCCAGGTCGACCGCGACCCGCGACGACCCCGTCCACCGGGACAGCGCCCACGCCAGCGCGGCCAGCAGCACGTCGTTGATCCGCGTCCGGTAGGCGGCGGGCGCGCCGCGCAGCAACGCGTCCGTGTCCTCCTCCGACAGCTCGACGGTGGTGGACGCGGTCGGGCCGACGGGCGCCGGCGCGGTCGGGAACGGCGTGGTCCAGTGCTCGACCTCGTCGTCCAGCCCGCCGTCCAGCACGTGCGCGGACAGCTTGCGCGACCACTCCTGGTACGAGGTGGTCTTGGCGCCGAGGTCACCGCCCCGGTAGGCGGTCTCCAGGTCGTCCAGCAGGATGCGCCACGACACCCCGTCCACCACCAGGTGGTGCCCGACCAGCAGCAGCAGCGGCTTCTCGGCCGCCGACCGCCCGGCCCGGAACAGCACCGCCCGGAACAGCGGGCCGGACGCCAGGTCGAACGACGCGTGCACCTCGTCGGCCACCGCCTCCAACCGCTCGACCCCGTCCACCACGGTCAGCACGTCGTCGTCGCGCACGTCGTCGTTGTGCTGCCGCCACACCCCGTCGACGAGCGCGAACCGCAGCCGCAGGGCGTCGTGGTGGGCCACCAGCGCGCCCAGCGCGCGCCGCAGCGCCTCGACGTCCACCGCCGGGCCCAGCTCGACCAGGTGCGACTGGTTGAAGTGGTGCGGGTTGCGCCGGCCCGAGGTCAGGAACCAGTGCTGGATCGGCGTGAGCGGCACGTCGCCGACCACCGGGGCCCGGTCGGCGGAGGACGTGGCCTCCACCGTCACGTGCGGCGCGAGCGACGCGACGGTCTGGTGGGCGAACAGGTCCCGCGTGGCGAACCGGTACCCGGCCTGCCGGGCGCGTGCCACGACCTGCATGCTCAGGATCGAGTCGCCGCCGAGCGAGAAGAAGTTGTCCTCCACGCCGACCTCCGGCACGTCCAGCACGTCCGCCCACACCGCCGCCAGCGCCTCCTCCACCGGCCCGGACGGGGCGACGTACCCGGCGGTCACCGCGGCCGAGAAGTCCGGCTCGGGCAGGCGCGCCCGGTCCACCTTGCCGTTGGGGCTGATCGGCACCGCGTCCACCGGCACGAACAGCGACGGCACCAGGTAGTCCGGCAGGGTCTCGCCCAGGAAGTCCCGCAGCCGCGAGACGTCGCCGACGACGTACGCGACGAGCCGCTTGTGCCCTCGGGCGTCCGACCGCGCCACCACGACCGCCTCGCGGACGTCCGGGTGCCGCAGCAACGCCGTCTCGACCTCGCCCAGCTCGATCCGGAACCCGCGGATCTTCACCTGCTCGTCCGCCCGTCCGACGAACTCCAGCACCCCGCGCGAGGTCCACCGGACGACGTCGCCGGTGCGGTACATGCGCGACCCGGGCGGGCCGAACGGGTTCGCCACGAACCGCTGCGCGGTCAGCCCCGGCCGGTCCAGGTACCCGCGCGCCAGCCCGACACCGGCGACGTACAGCTCGCCCGCCACGCCGATCGGCACCGGCCGCAGCGCGCCGTCGAGGACGTGCGCCCGCGTCCCGGGGACGGGCCGCCCGATCGGCGGCACGCCGCCGGGCACCAGCGGGTCGCTCCACGACGCGACCACGGTGGACTCCGTGGGCCCGTACGCGTTGACCATGCGCCGGCCGGGCGCCCACCGCCGGACGAGGTCGGCCGAGCAGGCGTCACCGCCCACGATCAGCGTGCGGAACGCCGGCAGCGGCACGTCCGGCACGGTGGCCAGCGCGACCGGCGGGATCAGCGCGTGCGTCACGCCGTGCGCGTCGATCACCTCGGCCAGCTGGTCGCCCAGCAGCGGCCCCGGCGGCGGCACGACGAGCGCCGCGCCCGCCGGGAGGGCCAGGCACAGCTCCAGCACCGAGGCGTCGAAGCTGGGGGAGGAGAACTCCAGCACCCGGTCGCCCGGCGTCACGTCGAAGTGCGCGATGGCGGACGTCGCGAACGTGGCCAGGCCGGTGTGCGACACCACCACGCCCTTCGGCCGCCCGGTCGACCCGGACGTGTAGATCACGTACGCCGGGTGCTCCGGCCGCACCGCGACGCCCGGGTTGGTGTCCGGCAGGCCGCTGACGTCCACCGGCCCGTCGAGCACCACCAGCGGCCGGGCGTCGGCCAGCATGAACGCGATCCGCTCCGCCGGGTACTCGGGGTCGACGGGCAGGAACGCCGCGCCGGCCTTGAGCACCGCCAGCTCGGCCACGACCAGGTCCGCCGAGCGGGGCAGCCGCAGCGCGACGATCCGCTCCGGCCCGGCGCCGAGCCCGACCAGGTGGTGCGCCAACCGGTTCGCCCGCGCGTTCAGCTCGGCGTACGTCAGCTCCGCCGCACCGGTCAGCGCCGGCACGTCCGGGGTCTCCGCCGCCCGCGCCTCGACCAGCTCCACGAAACCGGGCCCGGCCACCGCGGGCCCCGACGAGCCCCACCGGGCCAGCAGCTCCCGCTCGTCGTCCGGCAGCACGGGCAGCGCCCACAGCGGCCGGTCGGCGTCCGCCGCGATCCCGGACAGCAGCACGCCCAGGTGCTCGACCATCCGCTCCACCGTGCCCGCGTCGAACAGGTCGGTGTTGTACTCGACCGACCCGTGCAGCGCGCCGCCGTCCTCCTCGGTGAACTCCACCGTCACGTCGAACCCGGTGCTCACCACGGGTTGCGGCACGTCGACCGCCGCCAGGCCCGGGAAGCCCTGCGCCTGCGGCGCGTTCTGCAACGCCACCACGGCCTGGAACAGGGGCGTGCGGCTGGTGTCGCGGTCCGGCTGCACCGCGTCCACGACCCGCTCGAACGGCACGTCCTGGTGCGCGAACGCGTCCAGCACGGTGTCCCGCGTCCGGGCCAGGAACTCCGGGAACGTCGCCGAGGGCTCGATCCGGGCCCGCAGCACCACCGTGTTGACGAAGAACCCGACCAGCTCCTGGGTCTCCGGCCGGTCCCGCCCGGACGCCACCGTGCCGACGGCGAAGTCGTCCTGCCCGGACCAGCGGTGGAACAGCACCTGGCAGGCCGCCACCAGCGCGGTGAACAACGTGCCGTCGACCGCGCGGGCCAGCTCGCGCAACCGGTCGGCGACCGGCGCCGGCACCACGAACTCGGTCTGCGCGCCCGCCGTCGTCTGCACGGGCGGCCGGGGCCGGTCCGCGGGCAGCTCCAGCGCGGGCACGTCGGCCAGCCGCCCGCGCCAGTAGTCGAGCTGCGCGTCGAGCGGCTGCTCCCGCTGCCAGGCCGCGAAGTCGCCGTACCGGATGGGCAGC
The DNA here is from genome assembly GCF_042678885.1 of Saccharothrix hoggarensis. GTDB lineage: Bacteria > Actinomycetota > Actinomycetes > Mycobacteriales > Pseudonocardiaceae > Actinosynnema > Actinosynnema hoggarensis. The sequence goes on along the minus strand of NZ_JBHTLK010000085.1, from coordinate 20,411 downwards.
CGCGGCAGCTCCTCGCCGCCGTACAGGGCGGCCAGGTCGGACATCAGCACGCCGCCGGACCAGCCGTCGGTGATGATGTGGTGCATCGTCAGCGCCAGCACGTGGTCGTCCGGCGCGAGCCGCGCCAGCGCGGGCCGGAACAGCGGGCCCTCCGCCAGGTCGAACGGCTCGACCGCGGGCAGGTCCTCGACCACCGGGAGCACCACGTCCGACGGCGGGCGCACCACCGCGACGGGCAGCCCGTCCACCGCCGGGAACGTCGTGCGCAACGCCTCGTGCCGCGCCACCAACGCCGTCAGCGCGCGTTCCAGCCGCGGCACGTCCAGCTCGCCGCGCAGCCGCACGGCCAGCGGGGTCACGTACTCCGTGCCGCCGGGGGAGAACTGGTCGAGGAACCACAAGCGCTGCTGGGCGAACGACAGCGGCCCGTCGCCGTCGACCCGCGGGATCACCGAGGCCGGCGAACCGCCGGGCAGGTGCGCCGCGAGCCGGGCCACGGTCGGGTGGTCGAACAGGTCGCGCGGCGACACGTCGAACGCCGCCCGCAGCCGCGACACCACCCGGATGCTGGAGATCGAGTCACCGCCCAGCGCGAAGAAGTTGTCCTCCACGCCGACCTCGGGCAGGCCCAGCACGTCCGCCCACACCTCGGCGACCAGCCGTTCCGCCTCCGTGCGCGGCGCGACGAACCCCCCGGCCGCCGACGCCTCGCGCTCCGGGGCGGGCAGCGCGGGCCGGTCCAGCTTGCCGTTCGCGTTGAGCGGCAACCGGTCCAGCGCCACGTACGCGGTCGGCACCATGTAGTCCGGCAGCACCCGCCCGGCGTGCTCGCGCAACCGGGCGGCGTCGACCGGCGGCCCGGCGGGCACGTAGTACGCGACCAGCCGGTCCTCCCGCACCACCACGGCGGCCTGCGCCACGGCGTCGTGGCCGGCCAGCACCGCCTCCACCTCGCCCAGCTCGATCCGGAACCCGCGGATCTTCACCTGGTGGTCGGACCGGCCCAGGTAGTGCAGCCTGCCGTCCACCCACCGGGCCAGGTCGCCGGTGCGGTACATCCGCTCGCCCGGCTCGCCGAACGGGTTGGCCACGAACCGCTGGGCGGTGAGGCCCGGCCGGTTGAGGTACCCGCGGGCCACGCCCGGCCCGGCCACGTACATCTCGCCGACGACACCCGGCGGCACCGGGTGCAGGTCGTCGTCCAGCACGTAGACGCGAAGGTCGGGGATGGGCACGCCGATCGAGCCGTCCGCGTGCGTCCACGTGACGTGCACGGTCGTCTCGGTGATGCCGTACATGTTGATCAACGCGCCGGAACCGCGCCACGCGTCCAGCTTGGCCAGGTCGAGGGCTTCACCGCCGAAGACCACGTACCGGACGTTCAGGTCGGGCGCCTCGGTCAGCAGGGCGTAGAACGCCGACGGCGTCTGGTTCAGCACGGTCACGCCCTCGTCGGCGAGCAGCCGGGCGAAGTCGCGCGGCGACCGCGTGACCTCGTGCGGGACGACGACCAGCCGTCCGCCGTGCAGCAGCGGTCCCCACAGCTCCCAGATCGAGAAGTCGAAGGCGTAGCTGTGGAAGAGCGTCCACACGTCGTCCGGCCCGAACCCGAACCAGTGGTCGGTCTCGGTGAACAACCGCACCACGTTCGAGTGCGGCACCACGACCCCCTTGGGCCGACCGGTCGAGCCGGACGTGTAGATCACGTACGCGGCGTTCTCCGGCCGCACCGACACCTCCGGCGCGTCCGCGGGGAACCCGGACAGGTCCGGCAGCGCGTCCAGCGTGGTCGTCGGCGCGGCGTCGGCGACCGTGGCGGCGATCCGGTCCGCCGGGTACGACGGGTCGAGCGGCAGGTAGGCCGCGCCCGCCTTGAGCACCCCGAGGACCGCGACGACGAGGTCGAGCGACCGCGGGAACGCCAGCGCCACCAACGACTCCGGCCCGGCGCCCACCGAGATCAGGTGGTGCGCCAACCGGTTCGCCCGCTCGTCCAGCTCCCGGTAGGTCAGGCTCGCGCCCTCGAACGTCACCGCGGGCGCGTCCGGGGTGCGCGCGGCCTGCGCCGCGAACAGGGACGGGACCGTGTCCTCCACCACCGCGCCGGCCGACGTGCCGTTCCACGACACGAGCACCTGCCGCAGCTCGGCGTCCGACAGCCACGGCAGGTCGGACACGCGTCGGCGCGGGTCCGCGCCGATGGCGTCGAGCAGCCGGTGGAACCGGTCGCCCAGGGCGGTGATCGTGCCCGCGTCGAACAGGCGCGGGTCGTAGGTCAGCTCGACGTGCAGCGCGTCGTCCACGTGGGCGCGCACGGTGAGCGGGAACGTCGTGGTGTCCAGGCCGTCCACCTCGCCGACGCGCGGCGCGCCGTCGGGCGTGTCCTGGTCCACCGGGTAGTTCTCGAACGCGAGCAGGCTGTCGAACAGCCGGGCGCCCGCCCAGCCCTGCACCCGCGCCAGCGACACGTGGTCGAACCGGCGGGCCTCGGTCTGCGCCTCCTGCAACCGGCGCAGCCAGTCCGGCAGCTCGGCGTCGGGGTCCACCGACACCCTCGTCGGCACGGTGTTGATGAACATGCCGACGATCGACTCCACGCCCGGCAGCTCGGCCGGGCGGCCGGACACCGTGCTGCCGAACACCACGTCCCGCTGTCCCGACGTGCGCGCCAGCAGCAGCGCCCACGCGCCCTGGACCAGCGTGTTGACCGTCAGGCCGTGGGCGCGGGCGACGGCGTCGAGCCGGTCGGCGGGCAGGTGGAGCTCGACCTGAGCGGAGGACTCGGCGCGGTGCGCCTCGGCCGGCGGCCGGTCGAACGGCAGGGGGGTGGGCGCCTCGAACCCGGCGAGCACACCGCGCCAGAACGACTCGGCGGCGGCGTCGTCCTGCTCGGCGAGCCAGGCCAGGTAGTCCCGGAACGGCCGCCGCGCGGGCGCCGTGCCGCCGGCGTACTCGTTCAGCACCTCGCCGAACACCTGCGCGGTGCTCCAGCCGTCCAGCAGCACGTGGTGCGAGGTCCACAGCAGGTCGACCTCGGTGTCCGAGACCTTCCCGACGGCGAGCCGCAGCAGCGGCGCGGTGGTCAGGTCGATGCCCGCCGCCGCGTCCGCCGCGACCAGCTCGTCGGTCACGTCGGCGTAGGTCACCGGCACGGTCACCCCGCGCCGCACGACCTGCACCGGCTCGTCCAGCCCTTCCCACACCACACTGGACCGCAGGACCGGCGTGCGGTCGACCACCCGCTGCCAGGCGGCGGCGAGCCGGGCCGGATCGTCCACTCCGGACAGTCGCACGCGCACCTGGTTCACGTACGCCGTGCCGTCGTCCACGAGGCTGTGGAACAGCATGCCCGCCTGCAACGGGGTGAGCGGGTAGACGTCCTCGACGTCGCGGTCGACGATCCGGTCCACCTGCTCGGCGGTGAGGCGCGCCAGCGGGAAGTCCGACGGCGTGCGGCCCCAGGCGTCCGGGCGGGCGCAGAACGCGATGATCCCGCGCAGCGCGTCGGCCATGCGGTCGGCCAGCGCCCGCACCGCGGCCTCGTCGTGGGCGTCGGTGGAGTACTCCCAGTCCACGACCAGCTCGCCGCCCGACACGGCCGCCGTGATGTCGAGCAGGTGCGGGCGGGTCAGGTCGTCCGGCACCTCGCGGCCGTGGTCGGCCTCGGTCAGCTCGTCGTCCCACTGGCCGAGGTAGTTGAAGCACACGCGGGGCAGCGCGCCCGAGACGCCGCGGTCCCAGTACTTCAGGGCCTCGTAGCTCAGACCCTTGTCCGGGACGGCGCGCAGCTGCTCCTTCACCGACTTCAGCGCGGCGCCCCAGTTCCCGGCGCCGCCGCCGTCCTCCGGCAGGCGCAGCGCGACGGGGAACTGCGCGGTGAACCAGCCGACCGTGCGGGAGAGGTCCACGCCGTCGAACAGCTCCTCGCGGCCGTGGCCTTCCAGCGCCACCAGCGCGCGCCCGTCGAACGCCGCCGCCAACGCGGTCAGCAGCACGTCGTTGACCTGGGTGCGGTAGGCGTCGGGCACGACGTGCAGCAACGCGTCCGTCTCGGACCGGGTCAGCCGGACCGACACGCTCCGCGCGGACCCCGCGGTCGTGGGCACGGGCTCGTCCACCGGCAGGGCGGCCCAGTGCGGCAGGGCGGCGTCGAACCGGCCGTCGCGCACGTGCCGGTCCAGCCGGCGCGCCCAGTCCGCGAACGCCGTGCTCCTCGGGCCGAGGTCGCCGCCGGCCAGCGCGGTGTCCAGGTCGGCCAGCACGATCCGCCACGACACCGCGTCCACCACCAGGTGGTGCGCGGTGACGAACAGCCTGCCGTCCTCGAACAGCACGGCGCGCAGCAACGGGCCGTGCCGCAGGTCGAGGCTCGCGCGGGCCAGGTCGGCCTCGGCGGCGAGGTCGTCGCCGGACGCGAGGCGGAACACCTCGGCGGACTCGACGTCCGCCACCTCCTGCCGCCACACGCCGTCGACCTGGCTGAACCGCAGCCGCAACGCGTCGTGGTGGGCGACGACGGCGCGCACCGCGTCACGCACCGCGGCGGGCTCGACGTCGCCCAGCTCGACCACCACCGACATGGTGAAGTGCGCCAGCGGGCCGTGCTCGGTGAAGAACCAGCGCTGGACCGGCGTGAGCGGCACGGGCCCGGTGACGGCCTCGTGGGTCGTCCCGGCGTCCTCGGTGACGGCGAGCGCCAGGTCGGCGACCGTCTGCCGCAGGAACACGTCCTTGGAGGTCAGCTTCAACCCGGCCTGCCGGGCGCGGGACACGACCTGCATGCTCAGGATCGAGTCGCCGCCGAGCGCGAAGAAGTTGTCCCGCGCGCCGACCCGCTCGACGCCGAGGACGTCCGCCCAGATGCCCGCGAGCGTGGTGGCGACACCGGGCTCCGGCGCCACGTACCCGGCCTCGGTGAACGTCGGCGTGGGCAGCGCCCGCCGGTCCACCTTGCCGCTCGGCGTCGCCGGCAGCGCGTCCATCGGCACGAACACCGACGGCACGAGGTAGTCCGGCAGCCGCTCCTTGAGCCAGCCGGCCAGGTCGGCGGCCGTGCCCACGGTGTAGGCGACGAGCCGCTGGTGGCCGTTGTGCTCACGGGCCACCACGGCGGCCTGCGTGACGTCGGGGTGGCGCAGCACCGCCGCCTCCACCTCGCCCAGCTCGATCCGGAACCCGCGGACCTTCACCTGGTCGTCGTCGCGGCCCAGGTACTCCAGCGCGGCCCCCCGGCTCCCGCCGGCGACCCAGCGGACCCGGTCGCCGGTGCGGTACATGCGCGCGCCGGGCGGGCCGAACGGGTCGGGCAGGAACCGCTGCGCCGTGAGGCCCGGTCGGTTCAGGTAGCCGCGCGCGACCTGCGCGCCGCCGATGAACAGCCCACCCGGCACGCCGACCGGCACGGGCCGCAGGTCGTCGTCCAGCACGTGGACGACGAGGTTGGCCAGCGGCCGGCCGATCAGGGGGCGGTCGCCGACGACGGGCGCCGCCACGGCGTCCACCGCGGTCTCCGTGGGGCCGTAGTAGTTGTACGCCGTGGTGCGCGGCGCGCGGGCCAGCTCCCGCCACAGCGGGTCGGGCAGCGCCTCGCCGCCGAGCATGAGCACGGAGGGCACGTGGTCGCCGTCGAGCAGGCCCGCGGGCAGGAGCTGCTGGACGTACGACGGGGTGAGGTCGAGGAAGTCGATCCGGTGCTCCCGCACGTACCCGACCAGGGCTTCCGGTTCGAGGCGGACGTCGTCGGCGAGCACGTGCAGCTCGTGGCCGTCGGCCATGAGCAGCGGGCCCTCCCACGACGTGTCGAACGAGAACACCGCGCTCAACGCCACCCGCAGCCGGCGCGCCGAGAACGTCCGGCGGTGGTCGTGCAGGAGGTTCGCCAACTGGCGGTGCTCGACCACCACGCCCTTGGGCACGCCGGTCGAGCCGGACGTGTAGATCACGTAGGCGGCCTGGTCCGGGCGTCGCGGCACGTCCGGCCTGGTGTCGGGGAAGTCGGCGAGGTCCGGCGCCGCGTCCAGCACGAGTGCCGGCTCCGCGTCGCGGAGGAGGAACTCGACGCGCTCGCGCGGCAGGCCGTCGTCGATCGGAAGGTACACCGCGCCCGCCTTGTGCACGGCCAGGATCGCCACCACCGAGTCGGCGGACCGCGGCAGCGTCACCGCGACGATCCGCTCCTGCTCCACGCCCTCGGCCAGCAGGTGGTGCGCGAGCCGGTTGGCCCGCGCGTCGACCTCGGCGAACGTGAGCCGGACGTCGCCGCACACCAGCGCGGTGGCGTCCGGCGTGCGCCGGGCCTGCTCCTCGAACAGGTCGGGGAACGCGAGGTCGGGGACGACCAGCCGCTCGCCGTGCCCGTCCGGCTCGTCGTCGAGCAGCAGCGACAGCTCCGCCACCGGGCGGTCGGGCCGCTCGGCGATCCCGGCGAGCAGGGCCACGAGGTGCCGGGCCATCCGGTCGACGGTGTCCGCGTCGAACAGGTCGGTGCTGTACTCCACCGCGCCGCGCAGCTCGCCCGCCACCTCGCCGAACTCGAACGTGAGGTCGCACGTCGAGGTCAGCAGCGGCAGCGGCAGCTCCGAGACCCGCAGGCCGGGCAGGTCGGGCACCTCGGCGCCGGTGTTCTGCAGCAGCACCATGACGTCGAACAGGGCGTTGCGGCTCGGGTCGCGGTCCGGGTGGACCGCCTCCACCACCCGCTCGAACGGCACATCCTGGTGCGCGAACCCGTCCCGCACGGTGGTCCGCACGTCGGCCAGCAGGTCCGTGAACGGCCGCCGCGGGTCCACGGTGGACCGCAGCACGACCGTGTTGACGAACAGGCCGACCACGTCGTCCAGCTCGGCGCGCCCGCGCCCGGACACCGCCGTGCCGACCGCGATGTCGTCCTGGCCGGTGTACCGGGCCAGCAGGGCCTTGGTGGCCGCCAGCAGCGCGGTGAACAGCGTGTCGCCGTGCCGTGCCGCCAACGCCTTCACCGCGCCCGCGACCGGCGCGGGCACGGTGAACTCGTGCATCGCGCCCGCCGTGCCGCGCACCGCCGCGCGCGGCCGGTCCGTGGGCAGCTCCAGCGGCGGCACGCCCGCCAGCCGCTCGGCCCAGTAGTCGACCGGAGGCTCCGGCCGCCACGCCGTGAAGTCCACGTACTGCACCGGGAGCGGCGGCAGCTCCTCGCCCGCGTACAACGCGCCGAGGTCGCGGGCCAGCACGCTCGTGGACCACCCGTCGGTGACGATGTGGTGCAGCGTCAGCACGAGCACGTGGTCGTCGTCGGCCACCCGCACCAGGCGGGTCCGGAGCAGCGGCCCGCGGCGCAGGTCGAACGGGGTGCCGACCTCCTCGCGCAGCACGTCCTCCCACGAACCGCCCTCGACGGTCAGCGGCACGTCGAACGGCGCGTGCACGACCTGCACACCGTCGTCGAACGTCGTGCGCAGCGACTCGTGCCGCGCCACCAGCCCGGTGACGGCGCGCCGCAGCGCGGCCAGGTCCAGCGGCCCGTGCAGCCGCAGCGCGGTCGGCGTGACGTACTCCGTGCCGCCCGGCTCGAACTGGTCGAGGAACCACAGCCGCCGCTGCGCGGGGGACTGCGGGAACGCCGGGTCGACGCCGTCGCGCGGGACCACCGGGATCGGGTCGACCTCACCGCGGCCCGCGTCCTCCAGCACGGCGGCGAGCCCGGCCACCGTCGGGTGGTCGAACACCGCGCGCGGCGACAGCTGCACGCCGAACGCCTGCCGCAACCGCGACGTCACGCGGATGCTGAGGATCGAGTCGCCGCCGAGGCGGAAGAAGTCGTCCCATGCGCCGACCCGCTCCAGCCCGAGCACGTCCGCCAGCACGTCGGCGACGACCTGTTCCGCGTCGGTGCGCGGCGCCACGAACTCGCCGGCCAGGTCGGGTTCGGGCAGGGCCCGCCGGTCGAGCTTGCCGCTGGGCGTCAGCGGCAGGTCGTCGAGCACCACGACCGCCGCCGGCACCAGGTAGTCCGGCAGGGTCGCGGCCAGCGCGTCGCGCGGGTCGGTCTCCGGCGCGCCCGTCACGTACCCGATGAGCCGGTTGTCCCGGACCACCACGGCCGACTGGTGCACGCCCGGCACGTCCAGCAGGGCCGCCTCGACCTCGCCGGGCTCGATCCGGAACCCGCGGATCTTCACCTGGTCGTCCGCGCGGCCCAGGTACTCCAGCACGCCGTCCACCCAGCGGACCCGGTCACCGGTGCGGTACATCCGGGCGCCGGTCACGCCGAACACCTCGGCGGCGAACGGGTCGGCCACGAACCGCTGCGCGGTCAGGCCGGGCCGGTCGAGGTAGCCGCGCGCGACCTGCGCGCCGCCGACGAACAGCTCGCCGGGCACACCGGGCGGTACCGGCCTCAGGTCCGCGTCCAGCACGTACGCGGCGAGGTTGGGCAGCGGCCTGCCGATCACGGGCCGGTCGCCGACGACGCGGGTCGCGGCCGAGTCCACGGCCACCTCGGTCGGCCCGTAGTAGTTGAAGCCCTCCACGGGCGAGTCGGCGATCTCCTGCCACAGCGGCGCGTCGACGGCCTCGCCGCCCAGCATGACCTGCCGCAGCCCCGAGTCCAGCAGCCCGGCCCGCACCAGCTGGCGCGCGTAGGACGGGGTGAGGTCGACGGTGCCGATGCCGTGGTCGGCGACGTACCGGACCAGGGCCTCGGGGTCGAGCCGCAGCTCGTCGTCGATGACGTGCAGCTCGTTGCCGGCGGCCAGGAACAGCAGTCCCTCCCACGACGTGTCGAACGAGAACGTGGCCGTGACCGCGAACTTCGTCCGCTCGCCCATCAGCGCGGACCGGTTGGCGTGGAACAGGTTCGCCAGCTGCCGGTGCTCCACCACGACGCCCTTGGGCGTGCCGGTCGAGCCGGACGTGTAGATCACGTACGCCGCCTGCTCGGGCCTCGGCACGACCGGGGGCGGGGTGTCGGGCAGGCCGGTCAGGTCCGGCACGGCGTCCAGCGTCAACGCCGGCGCGGCGTCCCGCAGCAGGAAGGCGACGCGGTCGGCGGGCAGCCCCGGGTCGACGGGCAGGTACACCGCGCCCGCCTTGAGCACGGCCAGCACCGCCACCACGAGGTCGGCCGAGCGCGGCAGCTTGACGGCCACCGTCCGCTCCGGACCGGCGCCGCGCGCCAGCAGGTGGTGCGCCAACCGGTTCGTGCGCGCGTCCAGCTCGGCGAACGTCAACGCCGTGCCCCGGAACACCAGCGCGGTCGCGTCCGGCGTGCGGCGGGCCTGCTCGGCGAACACCTCCGGGTACAGCGCGGACGGCATCTCGCGCGCGGTCCGGTTCCACTCCACCACGACCTGGCGGCGCTCGGCCTCGGACAGCCACGGCAGGTCCACGATCCGGGCCCGCGGGTCGGCCGCGATGGCGTCCACCAGCTCCCGCAGCCACCCGGCCAGCCGTGCCGCGGTGCTCCGGTCGAACAGCTCGGGGTCGTAGGCCAGGTCGAGGTTGAGCCGGTCGGTGAGGGACGCGCTCAGCGTCAACGGCAGCGTGGCGTTGTCGACCGCGTCCACCTCGACCACGCGCGGCCCGTCCGCGGCTTCCTCGAACGGGTAGTTCTCGAACACCACGACGCTGTCGAACAGCCGCGCGCCCGCGCCGGACCCGATGCCGGTCAACGCCTGGATCTCCGCCAGCGACGTGTGCTCGAACCGCCGCGACTCGCTCTGCGCGGCCTGCACGTCGCGCAGCCACGCGCCCACCTCGGCCGTGCCGTCCACGACCACGCGGGTCGGCACGGTGTTGATCAGCATGCCGACCATCGACTCGACGCCGGGCAGCTCCGCCGGACGGCCGGACACCGTGCTGCCGAACACCACGTCGGCCTGGCCGGACACCCGCGACAGCAGCAACGCCCACGCGCCCTGCACCACGGTGTTGGCGGTGAGGCCCGCGCGCTGCACGGTGTCGGCGAGGTCCAGCGAGAACGCCACCGACTCGGACGCCTCGGACCGGTGGGCCCGCGTCGGCGGCCGGTCGAACGGCAACGGCGTCGGACCGTCCACATCGGACAGGACGGTCCGCCAGTGCGCCTCGGCGGCCGACCGGTCCTGCTCGGCCAGCCACCGCAGGTAGTCGCGGAACGGCCGCCGCGCGGGCAGCCGGGCGGGCGTGCCGGTGGTGATCGCCCGGTACTGCTCCAGCACCTCGCCGAACACCTGCGCGGTGCTCCAGCCGTCGAGGATCACGTGGTGCGACGACCACACCAGCTCGACCCGGTCACCGCCGAGGGGCGTGACGTCGACCCGCAGCAGCGGCGCGACACCGAGGTCGAAGCCGCCTTCGGCCGCCGCCCCGGTCGGCAGCTGGACGTGCCGGTGCACGACCTGCACCGGCTCTGCCACCCCGTCCCACACGACGCTCGACCGCAGCACGGGCGTGCGGTCCACGACCCGCTGCCACGCCTCGCGCAGCGCCGCCGGGTCGGTGACGCCGTCGAGCACCAGCCGCATCCGGTCCACGTACGCGCCCGGCTCCACCAGGCTGTGGAACACCATGCCGGCCTGCAACGGCGTGAGCGGGTAGATGTCCTCCACGTCGGGGCCGGCGAGCGCGTCCACCTGGTCCTGGGTGAGCCGGGCCAGCGGGAAGTCCGACGGGGTGCGCCCGCCGGCGCCCGGCCGCGCGCAGTGCGCCACGATCTCGCGCAGCCCGTCCAGCGTCCGCTCGGCCAGCCGCCGCACGGTCTCGCCGTCGTGCACGTTCTCGCTGTACTCCCAGGTCAGCTCCAGCTCGCCGCCCTCGACCAGGCCGGTCACGTCGAGCAGGTGGCTGCGGGGCTCGTCCGGCGGGACGTCCGCGCCGACCGCGTCACGGCGGGCGCGGTAGAAACCGCCGTCGGCCACGTCGAACCGGCCGTGGTAGTTGAACGAGACCTGCGGCAGGCGTCCGCCGTCCGCCGTCCCGAACGACAGCGCCTCGAAGCTCAGGCCCCGGTGCGGCACCGCGCGCAAGGCCTCCTTGACCGACTTGAGCGTGCGCTCCCAGTCGGTGTCGCCCCCGTGCGGGTCGCGACGGGTCTCCAGCACCACCGGGAACTGGGTGGTGAACCACCCGACCGTGCGGGTCAGGTCGACACCCGGCAGCAGCTCCTCGCGGCCGTGGCCCTCCAGCGTCACGCCCACGGCGTCGCGCCCGGTCCACTCGGCCAGCGCCCGGCCGACCGCGCTCAGCAGCACGTCGTTGACCTGCGTCCGGTACACCGGCGGCACGGCGGTCAGCAGCGCGTCGGTCGTCGCCCGGTCCAGCCGCACGGACACCGTCCGCGTGGAGCCGGTCGCGTTCTCGCCGTCCCGGTCCACCGGCAGCGCCGCGGGCTCGGGCAGCGAGCGCCAGTGCTCCCGCGCGTCGTCCAGACCGCCGGACCGCACGTGCTCGGCCAGCCGGTGCGCCCACTGCGTGAACGACGTGCCCACGGGTTCCAGCGGCACGTCCCGGTAGGCCTGCTCGACGTCGCCCAGCAGGATGCGCCACGACACGCCGTCCATCGCCAGGTGGTGCACGGTCAGCAGCAACCGCGGCCGCTCGCCGGGGAAGAACACCGCGCGCAGCAACGGACCGTCGCCCAGGTCGAGGCTGCGCTGCGCCTCCTGGACGGCGGTGTCCACGTCCGCGTCGGTGGCGACGCGGAACACGTCCACCTCGCCGTCCGCGACCTCCTGCGCCCACTGCCCGTCGACCTCGCGGAACCGCAGCCGCAGCGCGTCGTGGTGCCCGACGACGGTCCGCACGGCGTCGCGCAGGGCCGCCGCGTCCACCCCGGGCTCCAGCTCCACCAGCAACGTCATGGTGAAGTGCGCCAACGGCCCGTGGTGCGCGAAGAACCACCGCTGGATCGGCGTGAGCGGGGCGGGGCCGGTGAACACGCGCTCCGGCGCGGCCTCGGCCGTCCGCGTCACCACGGGCGCCAGCTCGGCGATGGTCTGGTGGCGGAACACGTCGCGCGAGGTCAGGTGCAGGCCCGCCTGCCGCGCCCGCGACACCAGCTGGATGGACAGGATCGAGTCGCCGCCGACGGCGAAGAAGTTGTCGTCCACCCCGATCCGCTCGGCGCCGAGCACCTCGGCCCAGATCCGGGCCAGCTCGGCTTCGACCGGGGTGCGCGGCGCGACGAACTCGCCGTCGCCGACCGCCTGGGGCGCGGGCAGCGCCGCCCGGTCCACCTTCCCGTTGGGCGTCAGCGGGATGCGGTCCAGCTCCACGAACGCCGACGGCACCTGGTACTCCGGCAACGTTCGCCGCAGGTGTTCCCGCAGCTCCCGCACGTCCACGGGCCGGGTCGGCACGAGGTACCCGACGAGCCGGGTGTGCCCGCCGTCCTCGCGGGCGACGACGGCCGCCTCGGCGACGTCCGGGTGGCCCAGGAGCGCGGCCTCCACCTCGCCCGGCTCGACCCGGAACCCGCGGATCTTGACCTGGTCGTCGGTCCGCCCCAGGTACTCCAGCACGGTGTCGTCGTCCGCGGGCACCCACCGGACCCGGTCGCCCGTGCGGTACATCCGCTCGCCGGGCGCGCCGAACGGGTTCGCCAGGAACCGGCTCGCGGTCAGGCCCGGCCGGTCGAGGTAGCCGCGCGCCACCTGGGCGCCCGCGATGAACAGCTCGCCCGGCACGCCGACCGGCACCGGCCGCAGGTGATCGTCCAGCACGTGCGCGGTCACGTTGCCGAGCGGTCGGCCGATGACCGGCCGGTCGCCCGTGATCCGGTAGGAGACGGCGTCGACCGTGGTCTCCGTGGGGCCGTAGAAGTTGTGCGCGCGCAGGCCGGTGGCCACCAGGTCCCGCCACAGCGCCGGGCCCAGCGCCTCGCCGCCCAGCAGCAGCACCTTCGGCCCGTTCCCGGCCGTCAGCAGGCCGTCGGACAGCAGTTGCCGCACGTACGACGGCGGCAGGTCGAGCAGGTCGATCCGGTGCTCCCGCGCGTACCGGAGCAGCGCGGCGGCGTCGAGCCGGACGTCGTCGGTGAGCACGTGCAGCTCGTGGCCGTCGGCCATGAGGAGCACGCCCTCCCACGACGTGTCGAAGGAGAACACCGCGCTCAGCGCGACGCGCAAGCGTTCGCCGGCGAACGTCTCGCGGTGGTTGTGCAGCAGGTTCACCAGGTGCCGGTGCTCGACCACGACACCCTTGGGCAGGCCGGTCGAGCCGGACGTGTAGATCACGTACGCCGCGTGGTCGGGCCGCAGCGGCACGTCGGGAGCCGTGTCGGGACGGTCTGAGGTGTCGACCGGCGCGTCGATCACCCGCACCGCGCCGGAGTCCTCCAGCAGGTAGCGGCGGCGGGCCTCGGGCAGGCCGGGGTCGACCGGCAGGTACACCGCGCCCGCCTTGAGGATGCCCAGCACGGCGACCACCCAGTCGACGCCGCGCGGCAACGACAGCGCGACGATCCGCTCCGGCTCCACGCCCTCGGCGAGCAGGTGGTGCGCCAGCCGGTTCGCCCGCGCGTCCACCTCGGCGAACGTGAGGCTGACGCCGTCGCACACCAGCGCGGTGGCGTCCGGCGTTCGGCGCGCCTGCTCCGCGAACAGCGCGGGGAACGTGGTCGCCGGCACGGCCAGCGCGTGCCCGCGGCCGTCCGGCTCGTCGCCGAGCAGCATCGACAGCTCGGCCATCGGCCGGTACGGGTCTGCGGTGATCGCACCCAGCAGCGCGACCAGGTGCCGGGCCATCCGGTCGACCGTCGAGGCGTCGAACAGGTCGGTGCTGTACTCGGCCGACCCGCGCAGCCCCTCCGGCGTCTCGGTGAACTCGAAGGTCAGGTCGAAGTTCGACCACGGCCGCGTGAGCGGGTGCTCCTCGACGCGCAGGCCGGGCAGCTCCGGCAGGGCGCGGCCCGCGTTCTGGAGCACGACCATCACGTCGAACAGCGGCGTGCGGCTCGGGTCGCGGGACGCGCCGACCGCCTCCACCACCCGGTCGAACGGCGCTTCGTGCGCGAACGCGTCCAGCGCGGTGCGGTTGACCTCGGCCAGGAACTCGGCGAACGACCGCGTGCTGTCCACAGTGGACCGCAGCACGACGGTGCCGACCAGGAACCCGACGAGCCCGGCCAGCTCCGGCCGCTCCCGGCCGCTGGACACCGTGCCGACGGCGATGTCGTCCTGACCGGAGTACCGGGCCAGCAGCAGCTGGCACGCCGCCGTCAGCGTCGTGAACAGCGTGGTCTCGTTGACCCGCGCCAGCTCCGCCAGGTCGCTCGCGACCCGTGCGGGCACGGTGAACTCGTGCGTGGCGCCCGCCGACGTGCGCTCCGCCGGGCGCGGCCGGTCGGTGGGCAGCTCCAGCGGCACGACACCGGCGAGCCGGTCGACCCAGAACCCCGTGTCGACCGGACGTCCCTGCTGCCAAACGGCGTAGTCGGCGTACTGCAGCCGCGGCGGCTCCGGCGTGTCGCCCCGGTACAGCGCGGCGAGCTCGTCCACCACCACGCCGAGCGACCAGCCGTCCACGACGATGTGGTGCGCGGTCAGCAGCAGCACGTGCGAGTCGTCGGACTCGGTGAGCAGCGCGGCCCGGAACAGCGGCCCGCGGCGCAGGTCGAACGGGCGGTCCAGCTCGGCCCGCAGGTCGTCGGTCCCGCGCAGGTCGAGCGGGACGTCCTCGTGCACCACCTGCACGGGTCGGCCGTCGACCTGGTCGAACGTCGTGCGCAGCGACTCGTGCCGCCGCACCAGCCCGTTCAGCGCGTCGGACAGCCGGGCCACGTCGAGGGAACCGGTGAGCCGCAACGCGATCGCGCTGGTGTACTCGGTGCTCTCGGGCTGGAACCGGTCGAGGAACCACAGCCGCTGCTGGCCCGCGGACAGCGGCAGCGGCCGGTCGCGCGGAGCGGGCGGGATGACGTCGGCGTCGCGGGGCTCGGCCCGGCCCGCCAGCCGGTCGCGGAGGCGTTCCCGCAGGTGCTCGGGGAGCGCGGAGATGCGGTCGTTCTTGGACGCGGTCATGTGGTCACGCCTCCCCGTCGGCGACGGCTTCGGTCGCAAGGGCTTCGAGATCCGCCAGCACGAGGTCCTCGACCAGCTCGGCGAGAGCGGCGACGGTGCGGGCGGTGAGGACGTCACGCGGGGAGAGGTCGACGTCGAACGCCGCCTTGGTGCGTGCGGTGATGTGCAGGCCGCGGATGGAATCGCCACCCAGGGCGTAGAAGCTGTCGGCGACGCCGACCCGGTCGACGTCGAGCACGTCGGCCCAGATCGCGGCGATCGCTTCTTCGGTCTCCGTCCGCGGCGCGACGTACTCGCCGGACGTGACCGCGTCGCGCTCGGGCGCGGGGAGCGCGACGCGGTCCAGCTTGCCGTTCGCGGTCAGCGGCAAACCCTCCAGTGCGACGAACGCCGCCGGGACCATGTGGTCGGGCAGGACCCTGGCCGTGTGGTCGCGCAACTCCGCCGCCGTAGTCGGCTTGTCCGGCACGTAGTACGCCACCAAGCGGTGTTCGTTCGCCACTACAACGACCTGGGCGACCGAGGGATGCGCCCGGACCGCGGCTTCCACCTCGCCCAGCTCGATCCGGAACCCGCGGATCTTCACCTGGTGGTCGGACCGGCCCAGGTAGTGCAGCCTGCCGTCCACCCACCGGGCCAGGTCGCCGGTGCGGTACATCCGCTCGCCCGGCTCGCCGAACGGGTTGGCCACGAACCGCTGGGCGGTGAGGCCCGGCCGGTTGAGGTACCCGCGGGCCACGCCCGGCCCGGCCACGTACATCTCGCCGACGACACCCGGCGGCACCGGGTGCAGGTCGTCGTCCAGCACGTAGACGCGAAGGTCGGGGATGGGCACGCCGATCGAGCCGTCCGCGTGCGTCCACGTGACGTGCACGGTCGTCTCGGTGATGCCGTACATGTTGATCAACGCGCCGGAACCGCGCCACGCGTCCAGCTTGGCCAGGTCGAGGGCTTCACCGCCGAAGACCACGTACCGGACGTTCAGGTCGGGCGCCTCGGTCAGCAGGGCGTAGAACGCCGACGGCGTCTGGTTCAGCACGGTCACGCCCTCGTCGGCGAGCAGCCGGGCGAAGTCGCGCGGCGACCGCGTGACCTCGTGCGGGACGACGACCAGCCGTCCGCCGTGCAGCAGCGGTCCCCACAGCTCCCAGATCGAGAAGTCGAAGGCGTAGCTGTGGAAGAGCGTCCACACGTCATCGGGGCCGAACCCGAACCAGTGGTCGGTCTCGGTGAACAACCGCACCACGTTCGAGTGCGGCACCACGACGCCCTTGGGCCGACCGGTCGAGCCGGACGTGTAGATCACGTACGCCGAGTTGTCCGGCCGCACCGGCACGCCCGGGTCGGTGCCCGGCCAGGCGGAGAGGTCCGGGAGGCGGTCGAGGGTGGTCATCGGCCGTGCGTCGGCGAGGGTGTGCGCGATCCGGTCGGCCGGGTACGCCGGGTCCAGCGGCACGTACGCGGCGCCGGCCTTGAGCACCCCGAGGACCGCCACGACGAGGTCCGCCGACCGGGGCAACCGCAGCGCCACCAACGACTCCGGCCCCGCTCCCGCCGCGACGAGGTGGTGCGCGAGCCGGTTCGCCCGCTCGTCCAGCTCCCGGTAGGTGAGGCTCGCACCCTCGAACGTCACCGCGACCGCGTCAGGCGTTCGCGCGGCCTGCGCCGCGAACAGCGACGGGATCGTGTCCGCGACCACCGTGCCGGCCGACGTGCCGTTCCAGTCGACCACCACCTGCCGCACGTCGGCCTCGTCCAGCCACGGCACGTCGGCCACCGGCCGGTCGGCGTCGGCGGTCAGCCCGACGAGCAGGGTGCGCAGCCGCGCGCCGAGCCGTTCCACCGTGGCGGCGTCGAACATCGCCGGCTCGTACCCGAGCAGCACCCGCAGCCGGTCGGCCGGGTAGACGGTGGCGCTGAGCGGGAAGCTGGTCGTCTCCACCGCCGACAGCTCGCGCAACCCGAGGTCCGCGCCGAGCTCGACGGGGTAGTTCTCGAACACCACCACGCTGTCGAACAGGTCGCGGCCGCGCTCCACGCCGCTCCAGCCCTGGATGCGCGTCAGCGGCACGTGCTCGAACCGGCGCGACTCGACCTGCCCGTCCTGCACCTCGCGCAGCCAGTCGCCGACCGGCGCGGCGCCGTCGACCCGGACCCGCACCGGCAGCGTGTTGATGAAGATGCCGGTGATCGCGTCCACGCCCGGCAGGTCCGCCGGACGCCCGGAGACGGTCGCGCCGAAGCACACGTCCCGCGTGCCGGAGGACCGGGCCAGCAGCAACGCCCACGCGCACTGCACGATCGCGCTCGGCGTGAGCCGGTGGCCGCGGGCGAACTCGTACAGCCGCCGCGACTCGGCCTCGGTCAGCTCGACGGGGAGGCTGCGGGACGACGTGCCGTGCGGCGCGGGGCGGTCGACGGGCAGCGGGGTGGGCGAGTCGAACGTGCCCAGCACGCGCCGCCAGTGCGCCTCGGCCGCGACGTCGTCCTGCCGCTGCCCGAGCCAGGCGACGTAGTCGCGGAACGGCCGGCGCTCCGCCGGTTCGCCGAGCACGTCGGACAGGACGTGGAAGACGCTCCAGCCGTCCAGCAGCACGTGGTGGAACGTCCACAGCACCTGCACGCTGGTGGGGGAGAGGCGCGCGATCGCGATCCGCATCAACGGCGGCGCGCCGAGGTCGATGCCCTGCTCGCGGTCGCTCGCCAGCAGGTCCCGCAGCCGGTCCGCGCGGGCGGCGTCGTCCAGGCCGCTCCAGTCGAGGAACGTGAACGGCACGCGGACGTGCTCGTGCACGACCTGCAACGGCTCGCGCACCCCCTCCCACAGCACGGAACTGCGCAGCACGGGCGTCCGGTCGACGACCCGCTGCCAGGCGCGCGCGAACTCCTCCGAGTCGGTGACGCCGTCCACCACGAACGTCGTCTGCTGGAAGTACACGCCCCGGTCGCCGAGGCCGTGGAACACCATGCCGGCCTGCATCGGGGTGAGCGGGTAGGCGTCCTCGCCGGTGATCCGGTCCACCTCGTCCTGGGTGAGCCGGGCCAGCGGGAAGTCGGACGGCGTGCGGCCGCCCACGCCGGGCTGCGCGCAGTGCGCGACGATCGCGCGCAGGGCGGCGGCGAACCCGTCGGCCAAGCCGGTGACGGTGGCCTCGTCGTGGGCGTTCTCGCTGTAGTGGAAGGTGAACTCCAGCCGGTCGTCGCGCACCTGGCCGACGACGTCCAGCAGGTGCGGGCGCGGCGCGCCGGGGTCCGCGGACAGCTCCAGGTCGCGCTGGTCGGCGTCGAAGCGGCCCAGGTAGTTGAAGCCGACGGCGGGGTCGCAGGCGGGCGCGGTGCGGGCCAGGTGGCGCAGCACGCCGTAGCCGATGCCGCGCCGGGGCACCGCGCGCAACGCCTCCTTGACGGACTTCAGCGCGTCACCCCAGTCGCCCGCGGGCACGTCGAGCGCCACCGGGAACACGGTGGTGAACCAGCCGACCGTGCGGGACAGGTCGACGTCGGGGAACAGCTCCTCGCGGCCGTGGCCCTCCAGGTCGACCAGCACCCGCGGCCGGCCGGTCCAGTCCGCCAGCACGCGACCGAGCGCGGTCAGCAGCACGTCGTTGACCTGGGTCCGGTAGACGCCGGGCACGTCGCGCAGCAGCGCGGCGGTCTCCTCGGCGGTGAGCCGCACGGTCACCTCGCGCTCCGAGGCCGCGGTGTTCGGCCCGTGCCGGTCGCGCGGGACGGCGGTCGGCGTGGCCGCCACCTCCGTCCAGTGCGGAAGCTCGTCGGCGAAGTCGTGCCCGGCCAGGCGGATCGCCCAGTCCCGGAACGACGTCGTCTTCCGTCCGATCTGGACGGTCTCGCCCGCGCGGGCCTGCCGGTACGCCGTGGCCAGGTCCTCGACCAGCACGCGCCACGACACGCCGTCCACGACGAGGTGGTGCGCGGTCAGCTTCACCGAGCGCTCGCCGACGACGTCCGCCCGCAGCAGCGGGCCGCGGACGAGGTCGAAGCGCTCCACCGCGAGCACGTCCACGCGCAAGACCGGACCGACGACCTGGCGGTCGCCCTCGAACCGGGTGCGCAGCGCGTCGTGGTGCGCGACCAGCGCGTCGAGCGCGGCGCGCAGCGCGGGCACGTCGACCGGCTCGGCGAAGTCGGTGACGACGGACTGGTCGAAGTGCTCGGGCCGCACGGTGTGGTGGTGCAGGAACCAGCGCTGGATCGGGGTGAGCGGCGCCTCGCCGGTGACCACGCCCTGGTCGGCCGCGGGCGGCAGGTCGCGCGTCACGTGCGGCGCGATGGCGGCGATGGTCTGGTGGGCGAAGATGTCCCGCGACGTCAGCACCAGGCCCGCGCGACGGGCCCGGGTGACGACCTGGATGCCCAGGATCGAGTCGCCGCCGAGCGCGAAGAAGTTGTCCCGCACGCCGACCCGCGCCGCGCCCAGCACCTCGGCGAACACGTCGGCCAGCACGGCTTCGACGGCCGTGCGCGGTGCCACGTAACGGGTTTCGGTCCGCTCCTCGGGCGCGTCGGGCAGGTGGTCGCGGTCGAGGTGGTCGAGCCCGACGAACGTGCTCGGCACGGCGTGCGCGGGCAGCACCGGGCCGAGGAACGCGCGCAACCGGTCCGGGTCGACGGCGGGCGTCACGTACCCGACGAGCCGCTTGCCGGCCAGGACGACGGCCGCGTCCACGACCTCGTCGTGCCGCCGCAACGCCTCCTCGACCTCGGCTGGGTCCACCCGGATGCCGTTGACGCGCACCGCGTCGTCCGGCGGGAACGCGAGGTCGGCGAGGCCGCTCAGCGGCCGGTCGGGGTCGTCCACGACGAGGCGCAGCACCGCTTCGACGTCCTCGACCACCGAGTCGATCGTGGCGGCGTCGAACAGGTCGGTGTTGTACTCGGCGGTCAGCGCGAGGTCGTCGCCGCGCGGCCAGAACTCCACCACCAGGTCGAACCGCGCCACCGGACGGGGCAGGTCGTGCTCGGCGGCCGTCAGCCCGCCGAACGACGCGTCGCCCAGCAACGGCTGGTGCAGCGCCACCACGGCCTGCACCAGCGGCGTGCGGCTCGGGTCCGGCTCGGGGCGCAGGTGCTCCACGACCCGGTCGAACGGCACGTCGTCGTGCGCGAACGCGCCCAGCGCGGTGTCCCGCACCTGGTCGAGGAACGCGGTGAACGGCAGGTCAGGGTCCACCCACGAGCGCAGCACCAGCGTGCGGACGAAGAACCCGACCGCGCGTTCCAGGTCGGCCCGGTCGCGGCCGGAGCTGACCGTGCCGACGGCGATGTCCCGCTGCCTGCCGCGCGCCGACAGCACCACCTGCACGGCGGCGGTGAGCGTCATGAACAGGGTGGCGTCGTGCGCGCGACCCACGTCGGCGAGCCGCCGGACCAGGTCGGCGGGCAGCGTCCGCCGCCGCACCGCGCCGGACGTGAGTC
>NZ_JBHTLK010000084.1:0-26392 GCF_042678885.1 Saccharothrix hoggarensis | reverse complement strand
CGCCGGCGCGCCGCCCCCGTACCAGCCGCCGCCCGGCACCGTGCCCGGCCCGCCGCCGCCCGCGTACCCCGGCGGCTACTACGACTACCAGCACCCGCACCGCAGGCGGAGCTTCTTGGAGGAGCTGCTCGACTGACCGGCCGGGTCAGGTGGGCGGCCGGGTCGTGAGCGGCCACGTCAGGTCGGTGCCGTCGAGCGCGAAGTGCTGCTCGGTCGGCGTCGCGGTGAACGTGAACTGCCTGCGGCGGGGTTTGCCGAGCGCCTGCCACTGCCGGTAGGCGGCTTCGGCCTCGTCCCACAGCGCCCGCGGCCCGCCCTGGTCGACGACCGCGCCCCGGTGCCGGACCCACGACCCGTCGGGGTGGACCAGCCGGATCGGCTCGGCGGCGACGACCACGTCCGCCAGGACCAGCCCGGCGAAGAACTCGAACCCGCTGGACGGGTCCACGACGGCCCGCGACGGCAGCAGCGTCGTGCGGGAGGTGCGCGGCTCGGCGCTCACGGCGTCGACCAGCGCGTCGTCGGCCCACGCCTGGCGGTGCGCGCGCAGCGGCATGAACCGGCCGTCCTCCGGCAGCACGCGGCCGGTGGCCCGTCCGTCCCGCACGGTCAGCCGCACCAGCCCCGCGCCGATGGCCCGGTTGAACGTGGTGATGATCAGGCCGCCCGGCGCGGTCTGCGCGATCCACGCCGCCGGGATGCGCGACACCGCGCACGTGCCCAGGACGCGGTCGTACGGCGCGTTCGGCGCGTGCCCCTGCTCGCCGTCGCCGACCACGCACGTGGGCCGGTAGCCGGCGACGTCGAGGCGGGAGCGGGCCCGCGCCAGCACGCCGGGGTCGACGTCGATCGACGTCACGCGCGAGTCGCCGAGCACGTGGCAGAGCAGGGCGGCGTTGTAGCCGGTGCCGGTGCCGATCTCCAGCACCCGGTCGCCCGGCGCGACGGCCAGCGCCTCCAGCATGATCGCCATGATCGTCGGCATGCTGGACGAACTGGTGGGTACCCCCGGCGCGGAACCGGTGGCGAGTGCTTGCTCCCACGCGCGGTCGTCGCCGTTCAGCTGGGTCACGCAGACCTCGTTGCGGTAGACCAGCGCGAGGTGGTCGGGGTGGTCGGAGGTGATCGGCTCCCAGGCGCCGTCCGGGCGTTGGGCGAAGAAGCCCGGCAGGAAGACGTGGCGCGGGACCTGGCGAAACGCCTCGGCCCAGCGCGGATCGCGGAGCACGTCGGCGGCCAGCAGCGAGTCGACGAGCCGTCCGCGCAGGTTCGCCGCGACGTCCACGCCCACCACCGTAGCGCTGTGGGGGAGCACACGTCCGTGTTGCTAGCACTCCGCTTGCAACTGCTAGCACCTCCGCGTACCGTCGAATTCACGGATCGAGGAGGTGCCGCGAGAGTTGGACAAGTCCATCGACAAGGCGGTGGCCGATCTCGGCCGCGACATCGGCGAGTACATCCGCGAGCAGCGCAACACGGCCAAGATCTCGTTGCGGCAGCTGGCGAAGCTCGCCGGGGTGTCCAACCCGTACCTCAGCCAGATCGAGCGCGGTCTGCGCAAGCCGAGCGCGGAGATCCTGCAGCAGATCGCGAAGGGGCTGCGGATCTCGGCCGAGGCGCTGTACGTCGAGGCCGGGATCTTGGAGCAGCGCGAAGGCGGCGCCCTGGCGGACGCCATCGTCACCGCCCCCGACCTGACCGAGCGGCAGAAGCAGGTGCTGCTCGACGTCTACGAGTCGTTCCGGCGCGAGAACACCGCCGACGGAGCGGGCACGCAGGCGGTCGGCACCCGAACAGCCGGCAAGCAGACAGCCGACAAGCAGACAGCAGGCGAGCGGACAGCCGCCACCCAGACCAAGCCCGAGGAGTGATCTCCATGCCGAACCTGCCCACCACCGAGGAGTTGCGCAAGGCCGGCGAGCAGGCCGTCGCCGCCGCCCGCACGCCGCTGCTCGCCGCCCTCGGCGCCGGTGACCTGGCCGCCAAGGCCGTCATCGAGGCGCTGGGCAAGGCCCGCGAGCGCGCCGAGTCGGCCCGGACCGCCGCCGAGTCGGCCGACCTGGGCAAGGACCTGCGCGAGAAGCTGGACCCGGCGGAGCTGCGCAAGGTCGTCGACGCGTACACGCAGTCGGCGCTGAACCTCTACCAGTTCCTGGCCGAGCACGGCGAGCAGGCGCTGGAGAAGCTGAAGACCCAGCCGCAGCTGCAGAAGGCGCTCAACCAGGTCGAAGAGGCCGTCGAGACGGCGCAGAAGCGCACCGAGGCCGCCGCCGCCGACGCCCGCGTGCTGGCCGACGACGTGCTCGGCAAGGTGAGCCGCAAGACCCGGGTCGTCGCCGAGAAGGTCGCCGACGACCTGGACGACGCGAGCGAGAAGCTGGCGGAGACCGTGGTCGAGGTCGGCGGTGACGTCGCCGCGGAGGTGCGCGACACGTCCCGCAAGGCCACCGCCCGCGCCGCGTCGGCCAAGCCGGCCGCGACGAAGGCGACCCCGGCCACCGCCAAGGCCACCACGCCGAAGTCCACCGGCGCGTCGCCCCGCCCCACCGCGGCGAAGAAGCCCACCGACACCGGCAAGTGACCCGACCGGCACGGGGCGTCCCACCAGGGCCGCCCCGTTTCGGCTGTACCGGGACCGCGCCGCGCACGTAGGCTGGTGACGTGCTGCCATCGTTCCCGGCCTTCAGTCCCCTCTACCTGGACGCCTGGGTCATGTTCGCGGCGTACTACGCCGCGTTGGTCATGGGCGTGTTCGCGTTCGCGCACGCGCTCACGCAGCGCGCCGACGCGTACACGGCGGCCGAGCGCATGACCAAGCCCGCGTGGCTCGGCATCACCGGTGGTGGCGCGTTCGCGCTGCTGCTGTTCCACCCGTTCTCCGCCGGTGCCATGTTCTGGCTCGCCGGGCTGGTCGCGGTCACGGTGTACGTGGTCGACGTCCGGCCGCGGCTGATCGAGGTCCAGCGCGGCCCCCGGTGGTGACGCACCGGAGCTTCGGCTCCGGAGCGCCCGTCACGCTCGTGGGCCACGGCCTCGGCGCGACACCCGGCGAAGCACGCCTGCCCACGTCCGGTCTGCCGGGCACGAAGGTCGTGATCACCCTCCCGTCCCACGGCGACGCGCCGGACGCGCCCGAGGGCTACTGGAACTACCGGCGGATCGCCGCCGACCTGCGCGAAGTCGCCCGGCAGACGGGCGCGACGCGGGCGATCGGCGTGTCCCTGACGGCGGGCGCGCTCCTCGCGCTGCTGGCCGACGAACCTGACGCGTTCGACCGGGTCGCCCTGCTGCTGCCCGCCGTGCTGGACGAGCCGAGGCCCCTGCTGAGCCGCGAGGACGCCATCGCCGCAGTCGGCGGGCCACCCGACTACCAGGCCCAACGCCGGCGCGCGTTCGCGAGGCTGGACGGCGCGCTGGCCGAGCTGCCGGGTCAGGTCGCGGTGGCCGACCGGGCGGCGCTGGCACGCGTCACGGCGCCCGTGCTGGTGATCGGCGCGACGCGCGACCCGCTGCACCCGGAGGACGTGGCCAAGCAGGTCGCGGGCGCGTTCCCGAACGGCAGGCTGGAGCTCGTGCCGTCGTGGCTCGCGCACCGCGCCGACGTCCGCGGGTGGTTGTCCGACTTCCTGCGCGGGTAGCCGACAGGCATGGCCGAACCGAAGAAGATCGCTTTCCTGGTCGACACGGAGGGCATCGAGCAGGTCGAGCTGACCGACCCCTGGCAGCACGTCGAGAAGGCCGGCGCGGTGCCGCGCCTGCTCGCGCCCAGGTTGGGGCAGGTTCGGGCGTTCGACCACCTGACCCCCGCCGACTCGTTCGACGTCGACGTGCCGTTCGCGCACGCCGACCCCGACGACTACGACGGCGTGGTCATCCCCGGCGGGGTGGCCAACGCCGACTTCCTGCGGATGGACCGCGACGCCGTCCGGTTCGTCGTGCAGCACGTGGCCGCGGGCAAGCCGATCGCGTCGATCTGCCACGGGCCGTGGCTGCTGGTCGAGGCGGACGTGGTGCGCGGCAAGGCGCTGACCTCGTTCCCGAGCCTGGCCACCGACATCCGCAACGCGGGCGGCCAGTGGGACGACGCGGAGGTGAGCGTCTGCGCCAAGGGCGGCTGGACCCTGGTGACGAGCCGGAAGCCCGACGACCTGCCCGCGTTCAACCGCGAGGCGGTGAAGGCGTTCGGGCTGCAGGGCTCGTGACCGTCCCGGGCCGGTGAAACCCGGCGTCCGCGGGGATGTGCACCTCCCCGCGGACCCTAGAGGCGGGCCTCGGCGTACGCGGCCATCGCGTCGCGCACGTACTCGGCCAGGCCCTCGGCGTGCTCGTCGATCTGCGACGTGAACTCCGGCGCGTCGACGTACATGCGGCCCAGCCCGGTGTACGACTCCCGGTTGGGCGTCCAGCTGCGCTTCAGCCACGCGTGGTGCCGGTCGGTCACGTCCAGCGCCTCCGGCGCGTCGGCGGCCACGCCGGCCCGGAACAGCTCGGCGTACGCCGTCAGCACGGCCCGCCACTCCGCCAGGAACGCGTCCGCGTCGGCCCTCGTCCAGTCGCCCATCCGGCGCTTGCTCGCGTCGATGTGCTCCCGCACGCCCTCACCGTGGCGCTCCACGAGTTCCGCCTCGTAGCGGGCCTGGCGGTCGGCGTCGAAGCCGTCGAACAGCTCTTCCATCTTCATGCGGTCACCTCCTTCCAGTTCCTCGATCGTGCGGGACACGGTCCTGGCCAGCCGCGCCAGCCGTTCCTGCTCGGCGGCCAGCCGCCGCGCGTGGTTGCGCAGCACGTCGACCGTCCGGTGCCGCCCGTCCAGGACCTCGGCGACGGTGTCGAGGCCGAGACCCAGGTCGCGCAGCAGCAGGATCTGCTGGAGCCTCAGCAGCTGCTCGCGCTCGTAGTACCGGTAGCCGTTGCCGCCGACCCACGCCGGTGCGAGCAGCCCGATCGCGTCGTAGTGCCGCAACGTCCGCGAAGTCACCTTCGACATGCGCGCGACCTGTGCGATCGACCAGGCCATGACCGTGCTCCCTCCCTGTGCGGACCACGCTAGAGGTTGACGCAACGTCAACGTCAAGCCTGCCGGCAGGATGGTGGGCGTGTGGACCATCGCAGGCACCCTGACCCCCGTGCGCGCCCTCGACCGGCTCGACCTCGTGGCGGACCCGGTGGCCGCCGCGCTCAGGTCGCTGCCCGACGGCGGGCGGCTCGCCGTCGCCGAGATCGACCCGACGCTCGCCGACACGGCGGAGTTCTGCGCGCACTACGGCTCGCCGCTGGAGGCGTCGGCCAACTGCGTGATCGTGGCGGGCAAGCGCGGTGACGTCGTCCGGTACGCGGCGTGCGTCGTGCTCGCGACGACGCGGGCCGACGTGAACGGCGTCGTCCGGCGGCGGCTGGACGCGCGCAAGGCGTCGTTCGCCCCGATGGACGACGCGGTGTCGCTCAGCGGCATGGAGTACGGCGGCATCACGCCCCTCGGCCTGCCCGCGGACTGGCCGGTGCTGCTGTCGCCGCAGGTCGCCGCCGCGCCGGAACTCGTGATCGGCAGCGGCATCCGGGGCAGCAAGCTGCTCGTGCCCGGCGAGGTGCTGGCGAAGCTGCCGGGCGCCGAGACCGTGGACGGCCTGGCTGTGTGAATTGCTGTGTTGAATGGCGCCGCCTCCGGCGTCGCGGCTCGGTCGCCTGGAAGTCGGTCGTTCGCGCCTGATTTCCCGACGATCGGAAAAGCGTGATCGCCTGGAAATCAGGCGCGAACGACCGACGCGACCTCGCGGCGTGGTGGTCGCGGCGCGGCGGTGGGCGCGTCGGTGGTGAGCGCGGTCTGGTGGCGCGGTGGGCGCGGTGGGGCGTGTGGTCAGGCGGTGTAGTCGTGCAGGAAGGCGACTGCCTCGTCGGTGTCGTCGGTGACCAGGATCCAGCGCTCCGCCTCGCGGCCGCGGGCCAGGCGTTGGACCAGCGGCGCGGCCGGCACCTCGTCCACCCAGAAGTCCTTGCCCAGGAACACCATCGGGGCGGCCGGGCCGACCGATCCGTAGTGGTTCTGGCAGTAGTCCTGGAAGACCTCCTGCACGGTGCCCGCGCTGCCCGGCGTGTAGATGATGCCGCCGGTCGCGATGGTGAGCAGGCCCTCCTCGCGCACCGAGTTGGCGAAGTACTTGGCGTGCAGCTCGCACGCCGGGTTCGGCGGCTCGTGGCCGTAGAACCAGGTCGGGATGCCGATCGTGCGCGGCCGGTCGGAGGTGGGCAGGTCCGTCGGGCACGCGGCGATCCAGCGGCCGATCGACTCGGCGTCGTCGCCGAACCTCGGCGCCCTCGCCAGCTCCTTCAGCAGCGCGTCGTCCACGCCCGCCCGCACGCCCAGCGGCACGGCCTCCATCACGCCCGGACCGCCCCCGGTCAGCACGGTGAAGCCGGCCTCGCCGAGCGCCGCGCCCAGCGCCACCGCGCGCCGGTAGCCGTCCGTGTCACGGCCCAGCGCGTGCCCGCCCATCACCGCGACCGGCGCGCCGTGCAGCGCGTCCGCCAACGCGGCGGTGATCGCGTGGTCGTGCAGGCGCTCGGCCAGCGCGTGCAGCGGGTCCGGGTTGTGGCCCTGCGCGCGGCTGTGCTCGTAGATCAGGGCGTCCGGGGTGTCCGCGTAGGTCACCGGGTCGTCCGGGTCGAACCCGGCGAACAGCTCGGCCGGCGTGTAGAGCCGCGACCGGTACACCTCGTACGGCAGGTCGGGGATCGCGGGGAACACGAGCGCGCCGGCCGCCGCCGCGCGCCGCTGCGCCACGGGCGAGAGCGCGCAGCCGAGGAACAGCGCGCCGTCCATCGGCACGCGCAGGTCCACGTCGCTCAGGTCGAGGCCGATCAGCACGGCGTGCCGCAAGTCGTCCGCCGCGCGGACCCGGTCGGGGTCGGTGTACTCGGTGCGCACCGGCGCAGCGTACGTCCCGCGCCGGCTAGAAGATGACGGTTTGGTTCCCGTGCACCAGCACGCGGTCTTCGAGGTGCCAGCGCAGACCGCGGGCCAGCACGACCTTCTCGATGTCACGGCCCTTGCGGACCATGTCGTTGATCGAGTCGGTGTGGTCGACCCGGATCACGTCCTGCTCGACGATCGGCCCCTGGTCGAGGTCCGCCGTCACGTAGTGGCACGTCGCCCCGACCAGCTTCACGCCCCGGCTGTGCGCCTGGTGGTACGGCCGCGCCCCGACGAACGACGGCAGGAAGCTGTGGTGGATGTTCAGCGCCCGGCCCGCCCAGTCGGCGCACAGCTCGGCGGGCAGGATCTGCATGAACCTGGCCAGCACCACCGCGTGCGGCTCGTGCGCGTCGACCAGTTGCCGCAGCTGCGCGAACGCCGCCTGCTTGCCCTCCGGGTCGTTCGCCGGGAACGGCACGTGGTGGAACGGGATGCCGTGCGCCCTGGTGATCCCGGCCAGGTCGGCGTGGTTGCCGATGACCGCCGACACGTCCACGTCCAGCTCCCGCGACGCCACCCGGCCCAGCAGGTCGTACAGGCAGTGCCCTTCCCTCGACACCAGGATCACCACGCGCCGGCGCTCGCCGCTGTCCGTGACGCGCCACGAGCCGGGGTGCGCGCCGAGGTCCCGGGCGACGACGGCGAACCGGGTGCGCAGCTCGTCCACGTCGAACGGCAGCGAGTCCGCCCGCACCTCCTGGCGGGTGAAGAACCAGTTGGTGGTCGGGTCCGTGTGGTACGCGGCCTCCACGATCCACCCGCCGTGCTCGGCCAGGAACGAGGAGATCCTGGCCACGATGCCGGTGCGGTCCGGGCAGCCGAAGGTGATCACGTAGCGTCGTTCAGGCAGAGGCACGTCGGAAGTATCTACGGTCGTGGCAGCCCGTCCAGCAGCGACCTGTCACCCGATGCGATGGCGCCGCTCGGCCTGCCCCACACCGCCCGGTACAGCGCGTCGGCGGTGCCCGCGACGGTGGCGTCCTCGTCGGTGCCCGAGTCGGTGACCGGACCGACCCGCGGCGGCTCGCCGGGCGTGAGCCGCAGCTCCCAGGCCCGACCGGCGTCGGCGGCGTGGAACAGCACGCGACCGGACACCTCGACCGGCCGGCGCTCGGCGGCGCGCACCACCATGCGGGTCAGGTACTCGTCGACGCCGTCCGCCGCGAACTCCACGTCGAACAGCAGCGTCGGCACGTCGGCGCCGTGCCGGGCGTGCTCGGCGTCGAGCCGGTGGATCGCCGTCTCGTGCGCCTGCCGGCGCGACCAGAAGCCGTACTCGCGGGGACCGGTGAACGACCAGGCGGGGGTGTCCGGCGGCGAGCCGGCCAGCGTGTCGGCCAGCTCCGCGAGCGTGGCCTCCCCCCAGGCGAGCAGCTCGTCCCAGTCGGCGGGGCGGTCGTCGGCCGCGGGGCGCTCGCCGTCGGGCGGCGTGCGCAGCGCCCGCAACGCCCAGGAGTGCGTCCGCCCCAGGTGGTCGACCAGGTCGCGCACGGTCCACCCGGGACAGGTCGGCACCGGCGCGTCCGGTCCGGCGGCCACGGCCGCGGCCCGCAGGGCGGCGTACTCGGTCCTCATGTGCTGCACGAAATCCGCGTGGTCCACTCCGCACAGCCTAGGGACTGACGACGTCCCAGTGCAGCGTGACCTCGCCGAGCCGCCACCGCCTGCGGTCGTCCAGCACGGGCCAGCCGCGGTCGGCCAGCAGCCGCACGGCCTCCACCCACCGGGCCCGCGGCCCGTACGGCGCGAACGGCGCGGCCGTCGCCCAGCACGCGTCCAGCTCGCTGAGCAGGGCGTGCACCCTCTCGCCGGGCACGTTGTGGTGGATCAACGCCTTCGGCAGCCGTTCGGCCAGGTCGCCGGGCGTCTCCAGGTCCGCGGGCAGGCACGACAGCGTGAACGTCCGCGGTCCTTCCGCGGTCAGCGCGACCCAGCAGCACCGGCGGCCGATCTCGTCGCACGTGCCCTCGACCAGCACCCCTCCGGGCGCGAGCCGGCCGACCATGGTGTCCCACGCCTCCGCCGCCTGCTCCTCGGTGTACTGGCGCAGGACGTTGAACGCGCGCAGCAGCACGGGCCGGGCGCCGGCCAGCTCGAACCCGCCGCGCCGGAAGTCCAGCCGGGGCGGGTCGGCGACCTCCTTGCCGGCGGCGACGCGGTCCGCGTCCAGCTCCAGCCCGAGCACCCGGACGTCCGGGTTGACGGCGCGCAGCCGTGCCGCGAGCTCGACCGTGGTGACCGGGGACGACCCGTAGCCGAGGTCTACCACCAGCGGCTCCGGCCCGGACAGCAGGTCGCGGTAGGTGTGCGCCACCCACCGGTCGACCCGGCGCAGGCGGTTCGGGTTGGTGGTGCCTCTCGTGGGCAG
This sequence comes from Saccharothrix hoggarensis, assembly GCF_042678885.1. Classification (GTDB taxonomy): domain Bacteria; phylum Actinomycetota; class Actinomycetes; order Mycobacteriales; family Pseudonocardiaceae; genus Actinosynnema; species Actinosynnema hoggarensis. The sequence continues at coordinate 17,054 of NZ_JBHTLK010000084.1, read as the reverse complement.
GCCGAGCGCGCGCGCCCGGCCCGCGGCTAGGCGCGGCGTGCGAGCCATTCGGCGGTGAACTCGGTTTCCTTGTCGAGCAGCTGGGCGACCTGCTCGGCGATCAGCGCCTCCAGCTTGCCGCCCATGAGCGGGATGCCCACCTTGACCTGACCCACGAGGGTGAGTTCGCTCCCACTCGCGGTGTCGGCGAGCGTCACCGTGCCGTCCAGCCGGCCCGGAACGCCGTCCAACGTCACCTCGACCGTGCCCGCGCGGCCCGCCCCGGTCCACGACTCGGCGCGGTGGATCACGAGGTCGCCGCCCAGCAGGCCGCGGGCCATCGACGGCAGCCTGTCGGCCGGCACACCCTGCTTGAGCTGGTACGACGTGCTCTGGTCGGTGGTGGTGAAGGCGACCAGCTCCGGGTCCGTGCCACCCAGCGCGGCCAGCCGGTCGCGCAGGTACGTCTCGTCCACCAGCGCTGCGTACACGTCGCCCGCGGGCCAGCGGGACGTGGTTCGGTGCTCGATGCGGCGTGCCATGTCGCGGAGGCTACCGTTCTCGGTCGTGACCACCCCGCCCTCCAGTGCCCGTGTGCCGCTGGCCGAGTGCACCACGCTGCGGCTCGGTGGCCCCGCGGCCAGGTTCACGCGCGCCACCACAGCCGCCGAACTGGTCGAGACCGTGCGCGAGCTGGACGCGTCCGGCGAGCCGCTGCTGCTGCTCGGCGGCGGCTCCAACCTTGTCGTCTCGGACGCCGGGTTCCCCGGCACCGCGGTCCAGGTCGGTACGTCCGGCCGCCGGCTCGACCCGTTGGGCGACGGGCTGGTGCAGCTCACCGTCGAGGCGGGCGAGGACTGGGACTCGGTGGTCGCGGAGGCCGTGGCGCAGGGCCTGGGCGGGCTGGAGTGCCTGTCCGGCATCCCCGGCCTGGTCGGCGCCACCCCGGTGCAGAACGTCGGCGCGTACGGCGTGGAGATCGCGCAGGTCCTCACGTCCGTCGACCTGCTGGACCGGCGCACCGGCCGGGTGCACCAGGTGCCCGCGGACGGCCTCGGCCTCGCGTACCGCACGAGCGTGCTGAAGGGCACGGACCACGCCGTGGTGCTGCGCGCCCGGTTCGCGCTGACGGCAGGCGGCCAGTCCGCGCCGATCCGGTACGGCGAGCTGGCCCGCGTGCTGGGCGTCGCGCCCGGTGACCGGGTGCCCGCCGACGCGGCCCGCAAGGCGGTGCTGGAGCTGCGGCGCGGCAAGGGCATGGTGCTCGACCCGACCGACCACGACACGTGGAGCGCGGGCTCGTTCTTCACCAACCCGCTGCTGGACGACTCGACGTTGGCAGGCGTGCTGATCCGGATCGCCGAGCGGCTCGGACCGCACGTGGACGTCCCGACGTACCCGGCGGGCCACGGCCACTCGAAGCTGTCGGCGGCCTGGTTGATCGAGCGGGCGGGCTTCACCCGCGGCTACCGCGGCCGCGGCGACCGGGTCGGCCTGTCCACCAAGCACACGCTGGCGCTGACCAACCGGGGCGGCGCGTCGACCGAGGACCTGCTGGACCTGGCCCGCGAGGTGCGCGACGGCGTGCGCTCGGCGTTCGGCGTCGAGCTGCACCCGGAGCCCGTGCTGGTGGGCTGCGAGATCTGAGGGCCCGACGGCACGTTGCCCCGTCCCCCTGTGACAGCGCTGACCGGTTGAAGGGCGTGCAGACGCCCGACCGCCGTCACGACGTGGGGAACGGGGCAACGATGTGCTTCCGCGATCAGAAGAACCGGACCCGCTCCAGTTCGGCGCCCTCGCCGTCCCTGACGTAGATCGCCCCACCGCGATCGTTGATCTCCTCCAGGTATGCGTACACCTGGAGGGCGCGGTTGATCGTGTCCGTCTTGCTGTCGCCGCTGCGGCCGACCACCTCGTCCAACGCGCGCACCGACCGAGGGGTCAAGTTCACGCTGACCCGTTCCAGGGCAGTTCCATGTCCTCGTGACGAAGATTTGGAATGTTCCCGCTCTGCGAGAGCCTCATCCTTAGCGGACATGTGTAACACCCTTCCCGCCCCCTGCTGCCGAGTGAACGACGTGAAGCCGTTCCTTTCCAGGGCCTCCGGCCAGTACGGGAAGCCCTGATCTTCTCCCCTGCCCCGCCCCGGTTGCCGCCAGGGTGGGACCCGTCGTGGGCCCGGGTAGTCCTCCATGATCGTCCCAAGCCGTCGGACGTGTAGTCAGTCTTACTAGGGCTGCGGGTCATGTCAAGATGATGTACATGTGATGTAACCCTATCGTGTGCTCCTAGGGGCCATAACATGATGTTCAAATGTGGCTATTGTGTGCCTCTTGTGGGGGTGTCAGGGGGGCGTCGATTGTATGGTGCGCTACGCTGCTCGTCCGCAGACGCCCTTCCGCGCACGTCCGCCTCGAGTAGCAAGGGACCATGATGACCAAGTCGTCGACGACGACCGGTAACGACGAGCTGCCGGGCACCGGCGCACCCACCGACCGGTCGGACATCCTCGTTGACCGTCAGGCGCTGGAGGTCGAGTTCAACCTGGACGGGTTCCGCTTGGCGGGGAGGAGTCAAACCTCGTCCGGTTCGCGGTTCGCCGTGGCGGCCTCGTTGACGATGGCGGTCATCGGTGGCGCGGTGGCGGCGGCCGCGGTCGCCGTCGTGGGCCACCTGTCCGGGATCGCTCCGGAGTTGAACTACGCGGTGGCCGTCACGGCCTTGGCGGGTGTCGTCCTGGCGTACATCCTGCTGATCCGCACCCCCAGGTCGGCCACCCTGGTGAACAAGAGGACCGGACAGGCGGAAGCGGAGCTGCCGGTCCGGCCGCTCCCCGCTCGGCGCCCCAAGCGGCGTCGGCCGCGTCGGCGTTCCGGTCGGAGATGAGCGGCGGACGAAACTCGGTGTGGCGAAGGGCGGCGACCTGGTGGTCCCCCCCCTTCCGCGTCCCAACCGCGCGAACGGGTCAAGTCGGCACGACGGTGATTCGGATATGACTTTGGGTGATGGTCCTGCGGACTGCACAGCGGGGCTCGTTCGATGCGAGCGCGCAGGGCGAGCTGGGAGTATGGTCTACAGCACTTCGGCGAGTGGTCCCTGGCGAGACATGCATCACCCATCCGGGCATTTGGTGTGAGGCAGCCTGATTACGTACGGTCTACTCGACCGGTTGTGACCGGTTGCACTCCCGAAGCCGCTCCGAGACTTGCCGAGTTCCGGGGCGGGCGGCGGGAGGGCGACTTGGGCGCCTGGTGAGGCGGCCAGTCACTCGGGGGAGTCAAACCCTCTGCAGGGCTTGACTCCCCAGGCGCCCAGCGGTGCGTGCCCCGGCCCCAGAACCTGTGCACGCATCGCGCCTCTCGGCTGTTCGCGGTCGAGCCGGGCCGGTTGACAGTTGCCGCTGTCAGCCGGCCCTTTCGTCGTGCCGTGAGCCCTATCGTTCTCCGATCGCCGTTCATTACCGCCGAACGGTGGAACGGTTTCGAGACGTCACGATAGCCAACGTTTCTGATTCCCCACCGCTCGCTTCTTCGGATAGTGACTCAGGTCACCACCCTCGGTCTTTCGATGTGGTGGCGAATAGTCGGCTGTTTTCCCAGCCAGCGGGTTTGCGGCGGCGAAATCTGACACTGTTACGCTATCCACTTAGGACTGAAGTGGTCTGGACCAAGATCGTGTGAAACTTCGGTCGGGGCGACCGGTCCCTGCGGTTTCGACGGCTGACGCCGCGCTTGGAACCCAGCGCCGGCCACGAGGTGGAACGGCCGAACGGGTGACTCCGTGTGACGAATCCTCACTGCGCGCGTTTCATGGAGGTAGAGGCACCCGTTGGAGGTCGTCATGGCCTACCCGGACGACGAGCGCGCGGTCATCAGGCCGATCAAGAGGCTGGTTGAGGACGACTTCCTGAGCCGGCCCGGTGTCGTGGGTGTCGACCTCGGGGAGAAGACCGTCGCGGGCCGGGCGACGGGCGAGCCGGCGATCGTGGTCTTCGTCCGCCACAAGGGCCCGGCCGCGCAGTTCGCCATCCCGCCGGACGTCCTCGGCGTGCCGACGGACGTGGTCGAGGACTCGTTCGCGCCGCACCACACCATCGCGTCGCCGGAGAGCGTGAGCGGGGCCGAGCGGCACGAGCTGCTGGTCGGCGGCATCGGCATCGGGCCGAGCCGGGCGATCCGGTTCGTCCCGCCGGACGTCCCGGAGGCCGACGACTACGTGGTGGCGGGGACGTTGGGCGCGCTGGTCACGCCGCGCCGTCGGCACCTGGTGATGGCGTTGACGTCGTTCCACGTGGCGTGCGTGGACGACGCCTGGGCGGTCGGCGACCCGATGGTGCACCCGTCCCGCGTCGACGGCGGGCACCCGGTGCACGACCGGGTGGGCGCGCTGGCGCGGGCGGCGCTGTCCGGCAGCGTGGACGCCGCCGCGATCATGCTCACCACCCCGCACGTGCGGCCCGAGGTGGTCGGCCTCGGGCCGGTGCGCGGCTGGGCGGACGCCCGGGTGGGGCAGCGGGTGCGCAAGCGCGGCCGGACGACGGCCGTCACCGAGGGCGTGGTGGCCTCCACCGACGCCGCCGTCACGCTGGACTTCGGCGTCGGCATCGGCGTCCGCACCCTGCGCGACCAGATCCGGGTCGAGTCGCCCCGGTTCGGCGACCACGGCGACTCGGGCGCCGTCCTGCTGGACGACGCCAACCACGTGGTCGGCCTCTACCTGGGCGGCAGCCGGGACCGGGTCTTCGCGAACCCGATCGGGCCGGTGCTCGACCAGCTCGACGTGGACCTGATCACTCCCGGTGCACCCGCGCCGCGGAGGCCTGGGCGCGGGGCTTGAGCACGATCTGGTCCAGGTTGACGTGGGACGGCCGGGTCACCGCGAACGCGATCACGTCGGCCACGTCGTCCGCGGTCAACGGCGTCACGCCCTGGTAGACGGCGGCGGCCCGCTCGGCGTCGCCGTCGAACCGGTTGACCGAGAAGTCCGTCTCCACCATGCCGGGCAGGACTTCCGTCACGCGCACCGGCTGCCCGAGCAGCTCGCCGCGCAGCGTCCGGTGCAGCGCCGACTGCGCGTGCTTGGCGGACGTGTAGCCGGAGCCGTTGTCGTAGGCCTCGTAGGCGGCGACCGACGTCACCGTGACGACGTGCCCGTCGCCGGAGGCGATCAGCTTCGGCAGCAGGCCCTTGGTGACGCGCAACGTGCCGAGAACGTTCGTCTCCCACATCCAGCGCCAGTGGTCCTCGTCGGCGTCGGCGACGGTGGCCAGGCCCCGCGCGCCGCCGGCGTTGTTGACCAGGACGCGGGCTTCCGGCACGGCGGCCAGGAACGCCTCGACCGACGGGGCGGACGTGACGTCGAGCTCGACGGCGGTGCCCTCGACCTCGTCCGCGATAGCCTTGAGGCGGTCGATCCGCCGGGCGCCGAGCACCACGTGGAAGCCCTCGGCGGCGAGCCTGCGGGCGGTGGCCTCGCCGATCCCCGCGCTGGCTCCGGTCACGACTGCGATAGGACGGTTCACCCGGCCGATCTTATTCGGTGCGACATCGTGTGATGCGGATCACTCGCACCGTGAGCCCCGTGGGACGTCCTTCCACCGGGAGGTCGAAAGTGCACAGGAGATGGGTGGCCCTGCTGGCCGGCGCGGCTCTGCTCGCCGGGTGCTCGGCGAGCGTGGAACAGGGCACGGCCAAGCCCGCCGGCGGCGACAACCCGCCCGTGGCCACGTTCGCGACCGTGCCGGCCGACGGCGCCAAGGACGTTCCGGTCAACGTCCCGGTGCGGGTCACCGTCGCCGACGGCGCGATCGACGAGGTCGCCGTCACCAACCCCGAGGGTCAGGCGGTCAAGGGCGCGCTCGCCGACGACCGGAAGTCCTGGGCCACCACCGAGCCGCTCGGCTTCGGCAAGAGCTACACCTACGCGGGCAAGGCCACCGGCGCCGACGGCAGGCCGGTCGAGCTGAAGGGCGCGTTCACCACCCTCAACCCGGCCGCCCAGGTCCGGGCCACCCTCTTCCCCGGCGACGACCAGACCGTGGGCGTCGCCGTCCCGATCAAGGTCGAGTTCGACGTCGACGTCGCCGACCGGGCCACCGTGGAGCGGGCGCTGACCGTCACCAACTCGGCGGGCGTCAAGGGCAGCTGGGCCTGGCTCAGCTCGCGCCAGGTCCACTACCGGCCGGAGAAGTACTGGCCCGCCAACACGCGGGTCCACGTCGAGGCGAAGCTCTACGGCGTGCACTACGGCGGCGGCGCGTACGGCCGCGCGGACGTGACCAGCGACTTCACCATCGGCCGCAACCAGGTCGTGAAGATCGACACGCCGACGCACCAGCTCGTGGTGCAGCGCGACGGGCAGACCGTGGCGACCTACCCGGCGTCGTTCGGCAAGGACGCCGACCCGGAGCTGACCACGCCCAACGGCACGTTCGTCGTGATGCAGAAGGACGAGCAGTGGAGCTTCGACAACCCGCGCTACGGCTACACCAACGTGATCAAGAAGTGGGCCGTGCGGTTCTCGAACCACGGCGAGTTCATCCACGAGAACAACGACAACGCGGCCAACATCGGCAAGAACAACACCTCGCACGGCTGCGCCAACCTGCTGGAGGCCGACGCCAAGGCGTACTACGACAGCGCGCTCGTCGGCGACCCGGTCGAGGTGACGGGCTCGATCACCGCCCTGCCCGCCCAGTTCGAGTGGTACGACTGGCAGATCCCGTGGTCGCAGTGGCAGACCATGAGCGCGCTGTGACGTTCGCGGCGCCCGGCCTCCGCGTTGTGATCTGAGCAGGCCGGGGAAGTGATGGGATGACCCGAGCGTTGTTCTAGATCGTGCAGACATCTCTCCTCACCGCTGAGGGCGTGCGGCTCTCGGTTCGCGAGTCGGGCCCGGTGGACGCGCCGGCGGTCGTGCTGGTCCACGGGTGGGCCCAGTCCGGGGAGGTGTGGTCGCCCGATCCGACGTCGCGCTCGTACGCGCCGGACCTGCGCGGTCACGGCGCCTCGGAGATCACCGAGGGCGGCTACCGCGACTCGGCGTCGTGGGCGGCGGACCTGAAGGCGGTGCTCGACCACGTCGGGCGGCCCGCGGTGCTGGTCGGCTGGTCCTACGGCGGCCTGGTGATCACCGACTACCTGCGCGCGCACGGCACGGCCGGGGTGTCCGGGCTGGTGCTGGTCGGCGCGATCACCGAGCTGGGCCGCGGCCGGCCCGGCGGGGCGACCGGGCGGCTGGTGGAGGCCACGCTGGCGCCCTCGCTGTCGGAGGACCCGGGGGTGGCCGTGCCCGCGCTGGCCGAGTTCTGCCGCGACCAGGCGCCCGGCCTGCCCGGTGAGCTGGTCCAACGCCTGCTGGGCACGGCGCTGCGCGTGCCGCCGAGGGTGCGCCGCGACATGTTCCGCCGTGACGTCGACAGCGCCGCCGTGCTGAGGGCCGTCGACAAGCCGACACTGGTGGTGCACGGCACCGCCGACGAGGTGGTCGACCCGGCCGCCGGCGAGTACGCGGCGGCCCTGATCCCCGGAGCCGACTTGCGCCGTTACGACCGCACCGCGCACGCGCCGTTCCTCGAACAGCCCGAGCGGTTCGCCGCCGACCTCGCCGGTTTCGTCGCGGAGGTGTCCCGGTGAAGCGGGTGGCGGTGCTCTCCGTGCACACGTCGCCGCTGGAGCAGCCCGGCACGGGCGACGCGGGCGGCATGAACGTCTACATCGTGCAGACCGCCACCCGGATGGCCCGCCGCGGCATCGAGGTGGAGATCTTCACCCGGGCCACGTCGTCGGAGCTGCCGCCGGTCGCCGAGCTCGCGCCGGGCGTCAAGGTGCGGCACGTGGTGTCCGGCCCGTTCGAGGGCCTGAGCAAGGAGGAGCTGCCCGGCCAGCTCTGCGCGTTCACCGCGGGCGTGCTGCGGGCCGAGGCGCGGCACGAGCCCGGCCACTACGACGTCGTGCACTCGCACTACTGGCTCTCCGGGCAGGTCGGCTGGCTCGCCCGGGAGCGGTGGGCGGTGCCGCTGGTGCACACCGCGCACACCCTCGCCAAGGTGAAGAACCTGGCGCTGGCGGCGGACGACACGCCCGAGCCGCGGATGCGGGTGATCGGCGAGGAGCAGGTGGTCGCCGAGGCCGACCGGCTCGTCGCCAACACCGAGGTCGAGGCCGCGGAGCTGGTCAAGCTGTACGACGCCGACCCGGGCAAGGTGCTGGTCGTGCCGCCGGGCGTGGACCTGGAGCGGTTCACGCCGGGCGACCGGGACGCGGCGCGCGCGGCGCTGGGGCTGCGGCCGGACTCGGTCGTGCTGGCGTTCGTCGGGCGCATCCAGCCGCTGAAGGCGCCGGACGTGCTGCTGCGGGCCGCCGCCGAGATGGTGGCGCGTGATCCGGGCCTGCGGTCGCGGCTCGCGGTGCTGGTCGTCGGCGGGCCGTCCGGCTCGGGCATGAAGACGCCCGAGGAGCTGGTGCGGCTGGCCGCCGAGCTGCGGATCTCGGACGTCACGCGGTTCCTGCCGCCGCAGGGCGGCGCGGCGCTGGCGCAGGTCTACCGCGCGGCCGACGTGGTCGCCGTGCCCAGCTACAACGAGTCGTTCGGCCTGGTCGCGCTGGAGGCGCAGGCGTGCGGCACGCCGGTCGTCGCGGCGGCCGTCGGCGGGCTGCCGGTGGCGGTGCGGGATGGTGTGTCCGGCGCGCTCGTGGACGGGCACGACCCGGCGGCGTGGGCGCGGGTGCTGTCCGACATCGCGCTGCACGCCGGTCGTCGCGAGGAGCTGGCCGGCAACGCGGTGTGGCACGCGCGCCGGTTCTCCTGGGACCGGACGACTGAGTCGCTCCTGGCCGGGTACGCCGAGGCACGTGATGTGTTCCGCGAGGAGGTCTTCGCTTGAGCCGGCAACTGGACGACCTGATCAGGTCCACTTTGGACGAACGGGAGCTGCGCTACGACCGCAAGGAGCCGGGCAGGTTCTTCGTGACCCTGCCGGGCACCAAGAAGCTCCAGACCAACTGCTGGCTCGTCGTCGGCAGGCACGCGCTGGTCGTCGAGGCGTTCGTGTGCCGCAAGCCGGACGAGGCGCACGAGGACGTCTACCGGTTCCTGTTGCGGCGCAACGCGAAGCTCTACGGCGTGCACTACACGATCGACACGACCGGTGACATCTACCTGGTCGGCCGGGTCGCGCCGCACGCCGTGACGCCCGACGAGCTGGACCGGGTGCTCGGGCAGGTGGTGGAGGCCGCGGACGGCGACTTCAACACGCTGCTGGAGATCGGGTTCGCGGGCGCCATCCAGCGCGAGTGGGACTGGCGGGTGTCGCGCGGCGAGTCGCTGGCCAACCTCCAGGCGTTCCGGCACCTGGTGTCCGAATCGTGATCGCCCGCGCGCAACTGCGGTAGGGGCGGCTGCCGTCCACCTGGTGACGTTGGACCAGGGGAGGGCAGATGGGCAGACGGGTGGGGTTGGCGTTCGCCGCGTTCGCGGTGGTGGCGCTGGCCGGGTGCGCGGCGACGAACTCGTCGTCGGGTTCGGCCGACCAGGCGGCGGTCGCGCCGCAGCAGGGCGCGCAGACGCCCGGCGGGATGCCGAAGCAGGAATCCGCGGGCCAGGGCCGAGCCCAGGACCAGGGCCAGGGCCAAGCGGGTGAGGCGCGGCAGGCCGGCACGTCGGCCGAGCAGAACCGCCAGCTCGTCCGCACGGCGACGGTCGACCTGCGCACCGGTGACGTCGCCTCGGCGTTGGCGCGGGTGAAGGACCTCGTCCTCGAGCAGGGCGGGTACTCGGCGCAGGAGAGGTCGCAGCACGACCAGGCCTCGGTGACGGTGAAGGTGCCCGGCGACCGGCTCGACCCGGTGCTGGAGGCCATCGGCCGGCTGGAGGGCGCCGAGGTCGTCAAGCGCGAGCTGCGCACCGACGACGTGACCGAGCAGGTCGTGGACATCGAGGCGCGGATCGCCAACCAGCGGGCCAGCGTCGAGCGGGTGCGCGGGCTGCTGGAACGGGCTTCCACCACGTCCGAGATCACCGACATCGAGGCCGAGCTGACCGAGCGGCAGTCCGAGCTGGAGTCGTTGCAGCGCCGGTACGAGACGCTGAAGGGCCAGGTCGCGATGGCGACGTTGACCGTCACCTTCTCGTCCAAGGGCGCGCCGCCGGTCGTCGTGGAAGAGGAGGAGGCCGGGTTCCTGTCCGCGTTCACGGGCGGCTGGCGCGCGTTGGTGACGGCTTTCGGCTGGCTGGCCGTGGTGGTGGGCGCCGTGCTGCCGTTCGCCGTGGTCCTCGGCGTGCCCGCGTTCGGGTACCTGTGGTGGCGCCGGCGCCGGAAGGGCGCGGTCACGCCGTAGCACCGTTCGGAGTAACGCTTTCTGACGAAAAGTCTACTGAGAGCAACACGGCGCGGGAGCGCGGGGCGGCTTGGGAGAGAGGGGGAGTCGCGAGCTCAAGCCGCCCCGCGTCAGTCCCCGCTGCGGTGCGTCCGGGCGGGGGGAGCCCGGATACCCACGCGGGCCGCGGTTCGACGGGGGGATTGCAAACCGCGGTTCGTGCCGCGCAGGTCGTCGGAGTGCGTGGGAGCCGACCCGCGGGGCCTTGCCAACTTGGCAGATGGCCGGCGATCACCACAAGGGCCAGGACTACTCCATTCGTGTGCTATTAGCCGAGTTAAGTAACGCTCTAGCGTCACCGCCCACCGCCTTGACCGGCGATGTGGCTTGACTCACGATGGCGGGATCACGGCCCCCGGATGAATGAGGCAGCCGCATGGTCTTCCGCAGTCCGTTCCCCGATGTCGAGGTCCCGGACGTCTCCCTGCACGAGCTGTTGTTCGCCGACCTCGGGACGCGCGCCGACCGCGTGGCCCTGGTCGACGGCGCCTCGGGCGCGTCCCTGACCTACGCCCAGCTCGCCGGCGCGATCGACCGCCTGGCCGCAGCGCTGGCCGCCCGGGGGATCGGCAAGGGCGACGTGGTCGGCATCCTCAGCCCGAACACCCCGTACTACGCCGTCGTGTTCCACGGCATCCTGCGGGCCGGCGCCACCGCGACCACCATCAACGCCCTCTACACGGCGGACGAGGTCGCGCACCAGCTCGCCGACGCGGGCGCCCGGATGCTGTTCACGGTGTCCGTGCTGCTGCCGAACGCCGCGCCCGGCGCGGAGAAGGCGGGCGTCTCCGACGTGGTGGTCCTCGACGCCGCCGAGGGCTACGAGAGCCTGTCGTCGTTGCTGGCCAACGCGGAGCCCGTGCCGGAGGTGGCGATCGACCCGGCCGAGGACGTGGCCGTGCTGCCGTACTCGTCCGGCACGACCGGCCGCGCCAAGGGCGTGATGCTGACGCACCGGAACCTGGTCGCGAACATCGTCCAGTGCGGGCCGCTGCTGAAGGTCGGCGACGACACCAAGATCCTCGCCGTGCTGCCGTTCTTCCACATCTACGGCATGCAGGTGCTGATGAACAACGGCCTGCACGTGGGTGCGACGGTCGTGACGCTGCCCAAGTTCGACCTGCCCGAGTTCCTGCGGGTCATCCAGGACCACCGCACCGACCGCGTCTACATCGCGCCGCCGGTGGCCGTGGCGCTGGCCAAGCACCCGCTCGTGGACCAGTACGACCTGTCCGGGATCGACACGATCTTCTCCGGCGCCGCGCCGCTCGACGTGGACCTCGCGGCGGCGGTCGCCCAGCGCCTCGGCTGCCGCGTGTCCCAGGGCTACGGCATGACCGAGATGAGCCCGGTCAGCCACGCCATCCCGGACGGCCGCGACGACATCTCCGTCGGCACCGTCGGCGTGATCGCGCCGAACATGGAGTGCCGGTTCGTCGACCCGGCCACCGGCGAGGACGTCGGCGTCGGCGAGCGGGGCGAGCTGTGGTGCCGCGGCCCGAACGTCATGAAGGGGTACCTGAACAACCCCGACGCCACGGCCGCGACGTTGGACGCCGACGGCTGGCTGCACACCGGCGACGTGGCCGTGATCGACGAGGACGGCCTGGTCAGCATCGTGGACCGGGTCAAGGAGCTGATCAAGTACAAGGGCTACCAGGTGCCGCCGGCCGAGCTGGAAGCCCTGCTGCTGACGCACCCGGCGATCGCCGACGCCGCCGTCGTGGGCGTGCGCGACGAGGACGGCGAGGAGGTCCCGAAGGCGTTCGTCGTCCGCCAGCCGGGCGCGGAGCTGGACGCGGCGGGCGTGATGGAGTTCGTGGCGTCCCAGGTCGCGCCGCACAAGAAGGTGCGGGTGGTCGAGTTCATCGAGGCGATCCCGAAGTCGGCGTCGGGCAAGATCCTCCGCAAGGACCTCCGCGCCCGCGAGGCGAGTGCGCCGGCAGGCTGATCGGCGCGGCCGACGACCACCCGATGGTGTTGATGTCCGCCGCTCGCGGTGCCGGGGCGGCGGTGCGCCACAACCATGTCGTGTGCAAAACCCGGCACACACATCGGAGAACACACGCATGCGCATCCTCGGAAGGCTGGCCGTCGCGGCCGGCGCCACGGCCGCCGTCCTGCTCGCCGCCCCGGCGGCCAACGCCGCCACCGACACCGACCTGAAGCACCTCGCCGAGGTCGTCGGCCAGGGCGAGACCAGGGCCGTGCCGCTCCCCGCCGTGGGCGGCCTCGTCAACAGCGTGCCGATCGCGAACCAGGTGATCAGCAAGCTCGTGGGCGGCCTGGTGAACAGCTCGGGGGCCAGCGCGATCGGCGGCTGACCGACGGCTGATCGGGTCGGGTCGGGCCACCTCGGCCCGGCCCGGCCGCTGCACCGATCAAGCCCAGCCCCACCACCCGCGTGAGCAGGCGCGGGGCATCTGGCAGGCTGAGGGTCATGGCTGTCGGAACCCTGGTGCTGCTCCGCCACGGCGAGAGCGTCTGGAACGCGGAGAACCTGTTCACCGGTTGGGTGGACGTCCCACTGTCCGAGAAGGGCGTGAACGAGGCGAAGCGCGGCGGCGTGCTGCTGCGCGAAGCGGGCGTGTTGCCGGAGGTGGTGCACACGTCGCTGCTGCGCCGCGCCATCGGCACCGCGAACCTCGCCCTCGACGCGGCCGACCGGCACTGGATCCCGGTGCGCCGGGACTGGCGGCTCAACGAGCGCCACTACGGCGCGCTCCAGGGCAAGAACAAGAAGCAGACCCTGGAGGAGTTCGGCGAGGAGCAGTTCATGCTCTGGCGCCGCTCGTACGACACCCCGCCGCCGCCGATCGAGCCCGGCACGGAGTTCAGCCAGGACGCCGACCCGCGCTACGCGGACCTCGGGCCGGACCTGCCGCTGACCGAGTGCCTGCTCGACGTGGTCAAGCGGATGATCCCGTACTGGGAGTCGGCGATCGTGCCCGACCTGCGGGCCGGCCGGACGGTGCTCGTCGCGGCGCACGGCAACTCGCTGCGCGCGCTGGTCAAGCACCTCGACGGCGTCTCCGACGAGGCGATCGCGGGCCTGAACATCCCCACCGGCATCCCGCTGCGCTACGACCTCGACGACGACCTCAAGCCCGTCACGCCCGGCGGCCAGTACCTCGACCCGGACGCGGCGGCCGACGCGATCAAGGCCGTGGCCAACCAGGGCCGCTGACACCGACCGGCTCCACCACTCGACGGCGGTGCGCGCGCACGGGGACCACCCCGGCGCGCGTGCCGCCGTTTCGCCTTTCCGGCCCCCGGCACGCCCTCGGCACGTCCCTCGGCACGTCTCGGCGCGCCCCCGGCACGTCCTCTGCGCGTCACCTGGCGGAGAACCGGGTGTCCGCGGCGCGGCACCCGTCCGAACGTCCCCGGCCCGGTTGGACACGATTGGGTGAACGACGGTCGTCCGGCGGGAAAACATCGGTCCCAGACGGTGTCACAGGAGTCACGAACCGGCTTCGCGCACTAGGCCACACCGGCCCTGACCTGCTTACGATGCGCTTGTGACCGCAACGGGTTACCTCGTCCTGTCGATCGGCGCTCTGCTGATCGGCGGCGTGGCGTTCCTCGCCGGACGCGCCACCGCGCCGCGACAGAGCCGCCCCAAGGGCCTGACCGTGGCCGACCTGATGGCCAGGGTCGTGCACTCCTCGCCCGACGGCATCGTCGTCCTCAACGGCTTCGGCGACGTCGTCCTGCACAACGCCCGCGCCGAGGAGCTGGGCGTGGTGCGCAACAACCGGGTGGACGACCGGGCGCGCCAGGCCGCCGAGATGGCCCGCCGCAACGGCGGCGTCGTCGCCGTCGACCTGTCGTCGCTGGAGGTCATCAAGGGCCGCCAGCCGCAGGCCGTGCACGCCACCGTCAAAGTGCTCACCGAGGGTTTCGTCGTGGTCGACGCCACGGACGAGTCCGAGTCGGTGCGGCTGGAGGCGACCCGGCGCGACTTCGTCGCCAACGTGAGCCACGAGCTGAAGACCCCGGTGGGCGCGCTCGCGCTGCTCGCCGAGGCGGTGCTCGACGCGGCGGACGACCAGGAGGAGGTCCGCCGGTTCAGCGCCAAGATCATGCAGGAGGCGACCCGGCTCGGCACGCTGGTCACCGAGCTGATCGCGCTGTCCCGGCTGCAGGGCGCGGAGAAGCTGCCGGAGCTGAGCCGGGTCGAGGTCGACGTGGTGATCACCGAGGCGCTGGGCCGGTCGAAGCTGGCCGCCGAGTCCGCGGGCATCGCCATCACCACCGACGAGCCCAGCGGCCTGGAGGTCGAGGGTGACCGGACGTTGCTGGTCACCGCCCTGAGCAACCTGCTGGACAACGCGGTCGCGTACTCGCCGCCGGGCAGCCCGGTGTCGGTCAGCCGCAAGCTGGTCGACGGGTTCGTCGAGATCGCGGTGACCGACCGCGGCATCGGCATCGCCGAGGACCAGCAGACCCGCGTGTTCGAGCGCTTCTACCGGGTCGACAAGGCCCGCTCCCGCGCGACCGGCGGCACGGGCCTCGGCCTGGCCATCGTGAAGCACGTCGCGAACAACCACGGCGGCGAGGTGAAGCTGTGGAGCCTCCCCGGCACCGGCTCGACCTTCACGCTGCGCATCCCGGCTCATCCCGACGAGGACGAGCCCACCGCTGACCTGCCCAAGCAGGAGCTGACCAGCCCCGTCCCGAGCGGCGCGGGCAGCAAACCCGGAGGAGAGCTGTGACCAGGGTGCTCATCGTGGAGGACGAGGAGTCCTTCGCCGATCCGCTCGCCTTCCTGCTGCGCAAGGAGGGCTTCACCGCGGCGCTCGCGGCCACCGGCCAGGAGGCGTTGGAGGAGTTCGACCGCAACGGCGCCGACATCGTGCTGCTCGACCTCATGCTCCCCGGCATGAGCGGCACGGACGTGTGCAAGCAGCTGCGCGCGCGCTCCGCCGTGCCCGTGATCATGGTCACGGCGCGGGACAGCGAGATCGACAAGGTCGTCGGGCTGGAACTGGGCGCCGACGACTACGTCACCAAGCCGTACTCGGCCCGCGAGCTGATCGCCCGCATCCGCGCGGTGCTCCGCCGCGGCGGCGAGTCCGAGGAGCTGCTGCCGCAGGTCCTGGAGGCGGGGCCGGTCCGGATGGACGTCGAGCGGCACGTCGTCACCGTGGACGGCGGCGAGGTCAGCCTGCCGCTGAAGGAGTTCGACCTCCTCGAGTACCTGCTGCGCAACGTCGGCCGGGTGCTGACCCGCGGCCAGCTGATCGACCGGGTGTGGGGCGCGGACTACGTCGGCGACACGAAAACGCTGGACGTGCACGTCAAGCGGCTGCGCTCGAAGATCGAGCCCGACCCGTCGACGCCGCGCCACCTCGTCACGGTGCGCGGACTGGGCTACAAGTTCGAATCCTGAGAACCCCGACCAGGTACGGTGCACCGCGTGCGCCTAGGGGTGCTTGATGTCGGGTCCAACACCGTCCACCTCTTGGTGGTGGACGCTCATCGGGGTGCCCACCCGACGCCGATGAGTTCGGAGAAGTCCGTGCTGCGCCTCGCGGAGCAGCTGGACGGCTCCGGCATGCTCGGGCGGGAGGGCGCCGACCAGCTGGTGCGCACCGTCGCCGCGTCCAAGGCGGCGGCGGAGCGACTGGGCTGCGAGGACCTGATGGCGTTCGCCACGTCCGCGGTCCGCGAGGCGGGCAACTCGGCCGAGGTGCTCGACCGGGTGCGCGCCGAGACCGGCGTCGACCTCCAGGTGCTGACCGGCGAGGAGGAGGCGCGCTACACGTTCCTGGCGGTGCGCCGCTGGTACGGGTGGTCGGCGGGCCGGCTGCTGTGCCTCGACATCGGCGGCGGCTCGCTGGAGCTCGCGATCGGCGTGGACGAGGAGCCGGAGGAGGCGTTCTCGGTGCCGCTCGGCGCGGGCAGGTTGACCCGCACGCGGTTCCGCAACGACCCGCCGACCCGCGCCGAGATCGGGGAGACCACCGAGTGGCTGGCTGACCAGCTGGCCCCGGTGGCGAAGAAGATCCTCCGAGTGGGTACACCCGATCGGGTGGTCGCGACCTCGAAGACGTTCCGGACGCTGGCCCGGTTGACCGGCGCCGCGCCGTCGTCGGCCGGTCCGCGGGCCCGGCGCGTGCTCACCGACGCGGGCCTCCGCCAGCTCATCGCGTTCATCTCCCGCATGTCAGCGGCCGACCTGGCCGACCTCGAAGGGGTCAGCGCCAGCAGGGCGCACCAGCTCGTGGCGGGTGCTCTGGTGGCGGACGCCACGATGCGAGCCCTGTCACTCCCCGAGCTGGAGATTTGCCCCTGGGCCTTGCGGGAAGGTGTCATCCTGCGTCGTCTGGACCACACTGATGGTTCACACCAGGACACCCCGTCGGACCGCACCCGCCGGACGGGTGACACTGGACGGACTGGCCGCCACGGGGCACGGTGGAGTTGATGAGTCGAGAGAGCGAGTCGGAGCAGACCCAGCGCACCGTCGCGGAGTTGCTCGCCCAGTACGGCGGGGGCTCCGGCGAGGTGACGCCGCGTCGGCGACGCCGCCGTGCCGAAGAGGCCTCGGACACGGCTCCCCAGGCCATCATCGACCGGGTCAACTCGGACAGCGGTCGGCTCCTGCCGATCCGCGACGAACCGGAGCCGCCGCCCGCCGCGCCGCCCCCGCCGCCACTGCCGCAGCGGCAGCGCCCGGCGGAGCGCGCCGTC